>NZ_AKJO01000010.1:0-110372 GCF_000282295.1 Pseudomonas sp. GM33 | reverse complement strand
CTACAGCCTGCTCGCGATGGTCTCAAGGGCACCGCGCTCATTCAGAATGAACGCGTTATCGTTAACGTCCATCGCGAGCAGGCTCGCTCCTACAGAGGAGCAAAAACATGACCAGCCGCCTGTTGATCCGTGACAACGCGGTCTCGGTCCAATAGATTAGGCGGCCTGAAAAAGCCCCCGGGCTTTCTCGCCCCTATTCAAGCTGAAAAAAGTAGTGAAATTTCAATGTCCGATTCCAACACCGCTGAATCCGTAGTCACCTTGTCGTCCAAAGCGGAATACGAAAACTCCATCAATCTTTCACAACACGTACCCCAGGCGAAAACCATCAGCGAGATGGTGCTGGACGCTTTCCAGTCCACCCGCGAAAGTGACCAGATCCGCGAACTGCGCGCCGCCATTCGTCAGGCCCACGACAGCTTCGACGACGACAAGGCCTATGAACTGATGGGCCAGCTCAAGCAACTCAAGGATGCCGAAGCCGCCGACATCGCCGCGCTGGAAGACCTGAGCAGCAAGTTCCCGATCAGCCGCATCCTCTCCAGCTTCAAGGACGACCCGGCGTTCCAGGAAATCGTCTACGGCCTGGCACTGAAGGTGCTGAACCAGACGCACCAGGCCATCAGCAACCCGAGCGGCGGCAAGAGCAAGGCCGCCAAGGCCAAGAAAGAAGTCGAAGTGTTCACCATCAGCAAGGACGGCATCAGCGTCACCTTGCCGCTGCGCACACCGCGCTCGCGCCTGAACGTCGACCGTGAAGCCCTGGAGTTCCTCGGTTTCACCTTCGTTGGCGAAGGCGATGAGGCTGAACTGGAAAGCGAGACGTTCCTGGACAACAGCGGCGCCGAGCAAGCAGTCAACCGCAAGAACATCATCACCGCCCTGCAACAGCAGACGGCGTTCGATGGGTACAGCATCGCCGCGCAGTAAGGCGCCCCTCGCCACAAGGTCCTCAGCGACTGACTCAAGAGCCCCGCCATCCGTGCGGGGCTTTTTATTGCCCGTGATTCGGGCAAAACCGCGATTACTCTTCCAGTATCGACGCAGAACAACACTTCCCTTCACCCATGAGCACCACGGGTCCGCCTGCGGGGAGCGTCAACTCACTTTCCAGCCCAGACCTCGGTGGTGCAACTGCTGAGGTCATCATGAACACGACCCCTTTGTATCGCCAACTGGCCAATCACTATCTGGACGCTATCCGCAGCGGCACCTTGAAAACCGGTGAACGCTTGCCCTCGATCCGCTTGATGATGGAAAAACATGCCGTCAGCCTGTCGACCGCGGTGCAGGTGTGCCGGGAACTGGAAGACTGCGGCGTGCTGGAAGCCCGACCGCGTTCCGGCAACTACATTCGCCAGCCCGACACCCTGCCCAGGCCCGCCCCGGTTGCCTCGCCGCCAGCGCTGGATACCAGTGCCTATGTCGGCATTCATCAACAGGTCTCAACGGTGCTCAAGGCCAGCCAACGCGCAACGATCAAGGTCAATTTCGCCAGCGCCTACTGCGCGCCGGAGCTTTATCCGCTGAAGACCTTGCAAGACAACATGATCAAGTCGCTGCGCTACGACACCTGCCTGCTCGGCGCCGCGGGCTCGACCTGCGGCAACAGCGCATTGCGCAACCTCCTGGCGCGGCGGGCACTGGCCAGCAAGACCCACCTGGCCCCCGAACGGATCGTGATCACCAACGGCGCCACCGAAGCGATCAACCTGGCCTTGCGTGCGGTCACCCGCCCCGGCGACACCGTGGCCGTGGAGTCGCCGACCTTCTACGGTCTGCTGCAAATTCTCGAAAGCCTGAGCCTGCGGGTACTGGAAGTCCCGGCCTCGGCCCACACCGGGCTCAATCTGGCGGCCCTGGAAGGGCTGCTGCAAGGCCCTGAACCGGTCAAGGCGTTGATCGTCATTCCCAACCTGCAAAACCCGCTGGGCAGCATCATGCCCGACGCCAACAAGGCACGGCTGGTGAAACTGTGCGCCGAGCACGACACCGTGCTGATCGAGGACGACACCTACGGCGACCTGGTGGACACCGAACAACCGCTGTCCACGCTCAAACATTGGGACCGCACCGACAACGTGATCTATTGCGCCTCGTTGAACAAAACCCTGGCTCCGGGCATGCGCCTGGGCTGGATCAGCGCTGGGAAATGGCACGACCGTGTGGAGATGCTCAAGCACACGCAGTCGCGGGGGTGCGAGCTGTTATCGCAACTGGCGGTCAGCGAATTCATGCGCACACCGTCTTATGAACGTTACCTGCGACGGCTGAGGAAAACCCTGACCGTACAACGCGCGCAGATGAGCACGGCGATCGCCCGCTATTTTCCCATCGGCACCAGCGTGACCCACCCGCAAGGCGGCACGTTGTTGTGGGTGGAATTGCCTCGCCGGCATTCGTCCATGGCGTTTTTTCACGAGGCGCTGAAGGTCGGCATCCAGATTTCTCCTGGGGATATTTTTTCCAACACCGAGCGCTTCAATCACTTTGTGCGCATTGGCTGCGGCGCGCCGTATTCGCCACGGATCGATGAGGCACTGCAGACGTTGGGACGTATCCTGAAAGCTCAGGGTTAACACCGGCACTGTGGGAGCGGGCTTGCTCGCGAAGGCGTCAGTGCATTGAAAATTGCTGTGTCTGACACACCGCTTTCGCGAGCAAGCCCGCTCCCACAGGGTTTGAGGTGATCTTCAGCTCGGGGGTTGGTGCAGGCAAATGATATGCGGGTCGTCATTCCAGTGCGGGAAGCGCTCGGCGATCAGCGGGTCGTGGCCGGGGATGACGTGGTCTTCACCATCGGCCAGGCGGTCGATCTCGGTGAAGGCTTCGAGGGTTTGCGCCAGGTCATCGAGGATCGGGAACGGACTGCGCTCACGAATGTTGACCCACAGGTGCGCGGCATCCGAGGCCAGGACAATCCAGCCGCGCTCAGTATTCACGCGCACCACCTGGCTGCCCGGCGTGTGTCCGCCCACGGGGTGCAGGGTCACACCTGGCAACACTTCGACCGTGCCGCTGTGCAAACGCATCCGCCCTTCGAACAGCGGTGGCAGCGCCGACATCACGTCCTCGACCTCGTAGGTTTTGTTCACCGTGCGATGGGACATTTTCGGCCCGGTGCAAAAACGCAGTTCCGCTTCCTGCAAATGCACGGTCGCCTTCGGGAACAGCCCGAGGTTGCCGGCATGGTCCCAATGCAAATGGGTCAGGATCAGGTGTTCGACCCGGGCCGGATCGATTTCCAGTTGCCGCAGGGATTCTTCCGGCAGGCGGTACATCTGGCGATTGCGCCGGTCCGCCGTGGCTGGTTGGAAACAGGTGTCGACCACGATCACCTGCTGCTCGTTGCGGATGACCCAGAAGTAGTAATCCAGCGGCATCGACGCATTCGGATCACCGCAACAGGCGTCGTAGAGAAAATTCTCCCTGGCGGTGCGCTGGGCGTTTGCGCCGACACGGATGGCGAACACTTCGTACACAGGCGTGGACATGGACACCTCCGGGCTCAGGCGGCCGCCGTGGTTTTGAGGGTCGGACGGAAGTCGAAATCGATCTGCTCGCTGATGCCCAGGTCCTGTGCCAGTTTATGCAGGCCGCTGTAATCGCGCATGATGGTCGCGTTCCTGTTGCTTTCTCGGGTGTCGGCAATGATCAACACCGCCTCCTCGACCCCGAGCTGCGTGAGAATCGCCTCCCACATCGAGTAGTCCTGAGCGATAAAGGCACTCAACGCCACCGACAGGTTACGTGCGAAAAATTCCCGCTGGGTCGGCTGCATATTGGCGTACATGACCTTCGCCACTTCAGCCAGCACCTTGCTGTGCGCGTATTCGTCGCGATTGTGCAACTCGGCCACCCGGCGGTTCTGCGGCTGGATGGTCTGGTCATCCGCCAGCAAATCCAGATAGGCGTTGACGCTGATCTCGGCCACCACCGCAAAGGTGATCGCCGCCAGATCCCGCTGCCATGGCTCGGTCAGCTCGGCCTGCAAGGCCTTCAGGCGCAGGTAAGTGACGGACGGCGGCAGATCCAGATCCTGATCCAGCGCCCGCTCCAGCCTGGTCCGTTCGATGGCGCGCAGGTGCATCAGCGTGTGGTAGTGCTCGTCGATCAGGGTCTGTTGCATGGCCTCGCGAAAATGCCAGTCGTCCTTGCCCAGGTACTGATTGGCAATGACGCTGAGGGCCGGATTGACAATGTGTTCTTCGGCGGTGACGGTGCGCAGGTTGTAGCCGATCCAGCCCCAGGTCACCACGCTGCTTTTGAGCTCGTCACTCAAGGCCTGGAATGTCGGGTGATGGAAAAACGGCACCATGCACTCCGGGTAGTCCGGGCGCAGCGGGTCGAACGCTTCTATGATCTGGGCCCTGTCCGGCGCACAAACGGAGGCGCGCCTGGTCCAGGCCTGGTTGAGCCGCACGATCAGTTGATGATCGACCTGGGCGATCTCGATTGCTGTTTGCATGACGCGATACCTGTAAGACGCGTACCCGCCAAGGGGTACGCCAAAAGAATGAAGGACGCCGGAAAAATCAGGCCAGCCAATAGCGGGTCAGGTTGCGCGCCGGATCAGTGTAACGACTGCGGGCGTGAATCATCCGCCAGTTGTCCCAAATCAGCAGGCATCCGTCGGGAATCAGCACCGGAATGTTGTGCTCGACGAAGTACGCCTCGCCGAGCGCGGCAAACCTGGCCAGCGGCGAGGTGCAGTTGGCGACCAGGGAATGTTGTAGAGCTTCCTTGGACGGGTTTACATCGCCGTAGTGAAACTGGTTGTAACTGAAGCGGAAAATATCCCCGTCCTCCGTAGGCGTGAGGATGTACTCCTTGACCCGCCGTTGGTCCGGTTCGCCCGGTTTGGCGGTGGCGACAAATTCTACCGGCGTGTCATCCAGCCACTCACGCAGTTCTGGTTCACTGCGCTCCAGGGACTTGAGAAATTCGTAGCCGTCCACCAAACCGGTGTGCCCGCCGCCACACGTCGCCTGTTTATGGCAATGCAATGCCAGGTAACGCGGCGGCGGCCCGTACACTGGCGCCTCGGTGTGCGGGCCAATGCCGTTCATGCTCTGGGAGTACGGCAAGTCTTCGTAACCCGGCTTGCGGGTAATGGCAAAGGCCATCTGGCCGTTGAACTGCGGAATGATCGGACCGAACTCATGCAAGGTGACTACGACATCATCGGCAAATTCTTCCGGGGTCAGCACAGTCCAGCCCAGCGTCGACAGCTCTTCATGACGATGGCCGAGCGAAATGTAAGGTTGAGACGCAACAATCCCTTGATCCGACATGGTGAGATTCCTGGCAGGTGATCAGGCGTTTACGGTTGAGGTGTAGGCGGCAATGAAGTCACGGCAGGCATCGCCCGGTCGGTAGCGCTGCTCGTCGATGCTCTGCACCGGGGTGATTTCGGCAGCGGTGCCGGTGAGAAAACATTCATCGAAGTCGCCGAGTTCAGTAGGCAGAATCGTCCGTTCGACCACCTGATAATCCAGCGCCCTGGCCAGTTCGATCACGGTTTGCCGGGTAATGCCGTTGAGAAAACAATCCGGCAGCGGCGTATGCAGCGTCCGGCCTTTGACGAAGAACACATTGGCGCTGGTGGCTTCGGCGACGTGGCCGCGCCAGTCGAGCATCAGCGCATCGTGGTAACCCGTGTTCTCGGCGTCGTGCTTGCTCAGCGTGGCGATCTGGTAATGCCCGGAGGCCTTGGCCTCGAACGGGCTGCTGCAGGGTGGCGGACGGCGCCAGTCCGCGGTTTTCAAGCGGATGCCGGCCATGCGCGCCGCCGGGTCGAAATAGCTCGGCCACTGCCAGCAGGCAATGGCCACGTGCACACGGTTGAAGCGCGCCGAGGTGGAGATCATTTCACTGCCGCGCCAGGCCACCGGGCGCAGATAACCCTCGAGCACCTTGTTGCATTGCAGCAGTTCATGGCTCGCCGCTTCCAGTTCGGCCAGCTCATAGGGAATGGCAAAACCCATCAGGTGCGCCGAGCGGTACAGCCGCTCGCTGTGCTCTCGCAGCTTGAAGATTTTACCGTTGTAGACCCGCTCGCCTTCATACACGGTGCTCGCGTAATGCAGGCCATGGGTCAGTACATGCAACTGCGCCCGGGACCACTCGACGAACTCGCCGTCGAGCCAGATGACACCCTCGCGCTGATCGAACGGGATACTGCTCATCTCCATATCTCCCCATTGTTCATGAATGTTCCTACGCCGTTTCCAGCAACACCGGTATCAATTCCGGCACGGTGGCGAGCTCGGTCTGAAAGAAGAACGAGCGCTCGCCGAAGGCCGGTTGCAAGTCGTCGAACCAGGTCACCTGCGGATCGAAGCGCGCGTAGAACGTGCGCAACACCCATTGCGGATTGCGTGCCTGGAGGAACTGCAGGACGAAGACTTTTTCCCCGGCGACGGTCTCGATGCCGTTGATCAATACCTTGCCGTAGAAGGTGCTCATGGACGGCCCGCGCACCGTTCGCGCAAGCCCCGACACCGTGCGGTACGCCGCCTGGAAGATCTCGAAGGCCCGGACCAGCGGCATCGCGAAGTAGTGGCTGGGGCCGGTGTCACGTTCGACGAACATGTAATAAGGCACGGCCCCGAGCCGCACGCCTTCGGTCCACAGCGCGGCCCAATCGGCGGGGTTTTCGTTGATGTGGCGGATCACCGGCGCCTGCATGCGCAGCGTCGCGCCCGTCGAGCGGATGCGCTCGACGGCCTGGCGGGCAATGGCCTGGCGGATCTCCACCGGGTGGTTGTAGTGGCCCATGATCGACAGGTTCTTACCCCCCGCGACGATGCGCCGGAACAGCGCCAGCAACTCGGGCGCATCCTTGTCGCTGACAAAACGCTGCGGCCAGTACGCCACCGATTTGGTGCCGATGCGGATGCTCTTGAGATGTGGCAATTGCAGCAACGGCTCGATGTAACCGGCCAGCGAGCGGGTGTTCATGATCATCGGGTCGCCGCCGGTAATCAGCACATCCGTGACTTCGGTATGCACCCGCAGGTAACTGACCAGCTCCTGGGACTCGCGAGCATTGAACTTGAGTTCTTCCTCGCCGATGAACTGCGCCCAGCGGAAACAGAAGGTGCAGTACGCGTGACAGGTCTGACCGGCACCGGGGAAAAACAGCACGGTCTCGCGGTACTTGTGTTGGATACCCGGCAGGACTTTGCCGTTGAGCGTGACGCCGTTGTGGGTCAACTGCCCGGCCGGATGCGGGTTCATGCGCAGCCAGATCGCCTCGATCCGACGCTTGATCGCCGCACTGTCATCCAGCTCGATCAGTTGCTTGAGCGAGGCATATTCCTCTGGCAGCAACATGTCCTTGTGGGGAAAGGTCATGCGGAAAACAGGATCGTCCGGAATGTTGTTCCAGTCGATCAGCGTGCCCAGCACATAGTCGTTGGTGCGAAACGGCATGACCCGGGCCACCACGGTCATGGCCTCCTGCAACGCCGGCGTCAGCTTGTGCCAGTAAGGTGTGTCGCGGATGGTGCGTGAGTTATAGGATTTGTAGCGTTCGTGCTCCGACAGTCCTTGCATGGCCGCGCTCCTGGTGGTTGCCCTGAGTGTTGTTAGGCGATGGCCGGCGCTTTGCGCTCTATGTCCATCCACGCCCGAACGCTGTCGCGATCCCACTGGCGACGCACATAGGCCTGGAGCCGTGCCGGCACCGGGTCGCCGTTGGCAACCAGGCGGTTGAGCATGATTGCCAGGTCGGTGTCGGCAATGCTCCAGTCACCGAACAGATGCTCGGCGCCCTCCTCCAGCAAATGGTCGGCGACGAACAACAGGCGCTCGACGGCGGCTTGGGCCTCGTCGGACAGCGCGGTGTTTTTCTTGCCGAAGTACACCAGGTCAAACGGGCGCTCCTTGCGCACCATCAGCAAGTCACTGCGCAACCAGGCCTGCAATTGACGGGCGCGGGCACGCTGCTGGAGGCCCTGCGGATAGAGTTTTTTATGCCCCGGGCAGAGTTCATCGAGGTACTCGGCAATCGCCGAGGATTCCGACAAGGCAAAATCGTCGTGAACCAAGGTTGGAATTTTGCAAGTCAACGAAAGATCGCGATAACTCGCCCTATAGTTTTCGCGTGACTTCAGATCAACCGTGACAAGTTCAAATGAAAGTTGCTTTTCCTTGAGCGCGACAAAAGCCGACATCGCAAAAGCGCTGACATGATCGGCGCCGATATACAGTTTGAGCTTCCTGTTTTCCATAGAGCACTCCATTCACTGACTGCAGGGATTAACGTGCATTGGAGGTGATCGTAGTTAGTTGAATGGAGGCTGAATAGATACAGAATTTGTCCGTTTCAATCGATACAGAAAGTTGTTTTTTACCGGCAGACACGCAGCCAAAAGTGCTGCAAATGGGGATACAGGGGCAGGCCTCTAAAACAAAAAAAAGGGAGCCAACGAAGGTTGGCTCCCTGGGTTGATGCGTTGGGAAATTACGGCTGGGTGGTGATCAGGCCATGGCTGTCGGCAAAGTTCGAGAGCAGTGCCATTTGTGGCATGTTGCTCATGTTGAGCATCGCCAGAGGCTCGTGTTTGCTGGTGTTGACGAAGCCATGCCGGGTCCAGGCCGGCACCAGCAGCACGTCGCCGCTGCTGACGTTGACCTCATCGGCATCGCCGAGGGTCAGCACGCCGCTGCCACACTGGATAACGAACAGATGCCACCAGGAGTGGGCATGACCGTTGAGCGTTACACCGGGGTTCAGCCATTGCATGGCGATCGCCATCCCGGGCGTCACTGCACAGCCGTCAATGCTCTTGTCGTGAGCCAAGGCGACAATATCCACGTCGCTGGCCTCAAGGGTCTGACGCATACCCGCCAGTTCGGTGCCTTTCCACACCTTGGCACTTTGTTGTCGATGATGCAGGCTCTGACGAAAGTCCTTATATGAAAAAAACGCACCTTGAAAGTTATCCATTCGCACGTCCCTTCTTTTTTATTTCGCACACTTTAGCGCTAAACCTTAAGTTATAGGTTCAGCGCTGTAAAGACTGGAAATAATTTACAAAACCGATGGACGCAAGGCGGCAATCATGTCCACTTCTATCGCGGCATTCTTCGGTAATTGATAAACACCGACTGTAGTGCGCGTATGTTTACCGGCATCCCCCAATACGTGGCTGAACACATCCGAGGCGCCGTTGGCCACTTCGCTCAAGTCGACAAAATCATCCGTGGACTTCACATAGACCGTTACCCGGATCAATGACTTGATCTTGTCCAGCGAACCGATGGCATCGACGATCAACGCCAGCCCGCGCATCGCACTGATGCTGGCGGCTGCTTGCGCATCGGCCATGCTGAGGTCCAGCCCGACGCGGCCGGGGTAATGGATCTTGCCGTTCATGCGTGGCACCAGGCCGCTGATGTACAGCTCATCGTGATGACGGATCAGCGGCGCGTAATGCCCGCCTGCGGTGTTTTCGCCGTAGATGTCATAGCCAAACTCTTTGGCCAGGGCGATGAAGCGTTCATCGCAGGTCATGTGCTGGATCATTGATCGAACCCTCTTAATCAGTAATGCAAAAAACCTGGCCCTTGCGGGTTCAACACACGGCGCGGGTGGCCGGTGCCTGGCAAGTGACGTCAATACGGGACTCAATCGACTCGGCCAGGCGCAACAGATCGTTGCTCAGTTGCCCGTAGTGTTCGTTGAACAACACGATGTGGCCGATGAATGAGAAGTTGTCTTTGACCAACGCGCTGACCGAGTCGCCAATCCGCTTGGCGTACTGCCCTTCCACCAGGTCGATACGCAGTGTGCGGGCCAGGGCCTCGATGTCTGGCGTTGCCCGCAGGATGCCGCCGGCCGGCGCCCGGAGCAGGCGAATGCCGCAGTAGCCGCGAGCCACCGGATCATGCTGCTCGGTCTTGCCTTCCACCGCCCAGCGCACCCAGCGTTCCCACGGATCGAAATTGACGAAGGCGCGCTTGGCCAGGTCCCAGATGTGCATGCCGCCAGGGCGCATGTTGGTTTCCACGGCGCTGGTCAGGTTGTCGCGGCGCAGGAACACTTCGTTGTGCCAGGCACCGTTGTCCCCGGACACCAGACCCGCCATATGCCGACCGGCCGCCATCAAGCGTGCCTGGACCTCAGCCGGCAGCGGTGCGGGGACCACTTGCTGGATCTCGGCGCGGTAGGCGCCTTCGGTGGTGGTTTTTTCAGTCACCCAAGTGCTGCCGGCCACACAGTCCCAACTGTATTCGCGAGCGTTCTGCACCAGCTCTTCAAGGACGATGCCGCCTTCGCGGTAGGGCTTGAGGGCGAGCCAGGCGTCATCGCACTCCGAAGGGTGATGGATCACGCGACAGCCTCGGCTCGCCCCTTCGCAGGCTGGCTTGATGAAGGCCTTGCCACCCAGTTCGACGACGCGCTGGCGCAGTTCCGGCAGGCTTTCGACCCGCACGGAAAACACCGGCCGGTATTCTTCAGGGGAGGTGCTGGCCGTGGCTTCGAGCCGGCGAAAGATCTGCTTGTCCAGGCCCGCCCGCGCTTCGTCCGGGGTAATGCCCGGCAGGCCGAAGTGACTGGCCAGCGCGGCACCGAGCAGCACGCCGCGATCGGAGAACGGCAGTACGCCGATCAGCTTCCAGCTGTCGGCATTCAGGCACCCCACCACCAGTTCAAGGGACGCCGCCACGTCTTTCTCGGCCAGCGAAGTGCTGCAGACGTGATCGGCCACCTGGTCGTCATGGGGCTGAATCTTCTCGACCAGCAGGATGAGCCTGGCGTTGTAGAGCGACTTGGACAGCTCGCGCAGTTTCTGGATGTCGTGAACCCGATTGCCGTTGTAACCGACCACTACCACGCATGAAGTCGTATTCATAATGCCCCCGACCTGCAAAGTGAAACCCGCAACGGCGATGACTCAGTCATGCAACGACGCATTGGATTGACGGTTGAGCCAGTACCAGGCCAGGATCCCGCCGGCGCCGATGGCGGCGAGGACCAGCGCGTTGTACGGCGCCGGCACCACTCGCATGATCAACACGGTCAGCCCGGCCCCCACACCCAGGGACACTTCCTTGACGAACATGTTGTTTTGCTTGACCGAGAAGTAATCGAGGTAGCTGAAGGCGCATTCGGCGATCGACAGCAACGCCACCCAGATCAGCGCCCCGGCAAGGGTTTCGACGTGGAACGCAGCGGGCGAAGACAGCACGGCAAAACCGCCGACGATGATCCCGATCACCGCCACGACCTTGAAGCGCCCGGTGCGCTCGATCAGCTTCATCACCGGCACCTGGGCGAACACCACCACGGCGCTGTTGAGGATCAGCATCAAGCCGTACCAGGCCGGCAGCTCGCCGGTCTTGAGCAGGATCGCCTGTGGCAGGATCGAGAACACCCCGAACAGCTTGATGCCCATGATGATCCCGGCAATCACCCAGGGCAGTTTGTTACCCCAGTTGCTACCGGCCTGACTGGCCCGGCGGGATACCACTGGCTCGGTGGTGAAGGTCGCGCCGAGGGCGATCGGCAGGCACAGCAACACGAACGCCGCCGCACCGAGGAAAAACATCGTTGGCGTGAGCAGCGGCGACAGCAGGATCAAACCGGCCACCAGGCTGCCCATGTTCATGGCCACGCGGTTGTAGGCCGCACCCTCCTTGGTCTGGGCCGCTTCGCTCTTGATCAGGTAGCCGGCGATGGCAATGCCGTAGGCAAAGAGTGCGGCGGCAAACATCACCATGCCTTGATTGCTGGTCAGCGCCAGCAGCACCAGGCCAAGGCCGGCACACAGCAGCGTGACGCTCAGGGAGCGGCGCCCAAGCACCAGTAAAGTCAGGGGCAACAACAGCAACAAGGCACGATATCCAAGGGCCAGGATGCTGTTGGTGGCCGTGTCGAGCCAGACGTTGGCCTTGCCCAGCACCGCGAACAGCGAAACAGCCGTGATGATCCGGATCGTGAATAACCGCAGGTTAATGACCGGCTTGGCCACCGCGACCGTTGTTTCGACACTCATGCAGCACCTCAGGAACCGGATGAACGCCCGCCAACAAAGGCCGACATTCAGAAAAGTCTGTAAGGGCATGGTAGAGAGAGAGGCTTGTCCTGATCAGGGCAAGTTCGTATAGAATCCAACGAACTTTACTGCCGGAGAGACCAGTAAAATGCAGGTTCAACGTGCAGTCATCAAAGCCATTGAATTCCAGCCCGGCGCGCCGCTGGTGCAGCAGATCGTCGATCAGCTGACCCAGGCGATCAGCACCGGTGGCCTGCCCCACGGCGCCAAGCTGCCGCCGATTCGCGAACTCTCCGACTTGATGAACGTGGGCAAGTCTACGGTGGTGGATGCGCTGGACCGCTTGCGCGCCAAGGGGCTGGTGGTGTCGCGCCAGGGATCGGGGCATTACGTGCATCGCTCCGAAGCGGCGCTGAAAAGTGGCACCGGCCCGGACCTGCAACCCCAGGACACCCTCAGCGTGATTCGTCGCGCACTGCTGCTGGACAACGGCGCACTGCGCCCCGGCTGCGGTTTTCTTCCGACCTCCTGGCTGCCCGCCGAAGAATTGCAGAAAGCCGTGCGCGGCACTTTGCGAGCGACATCGTTGCGCATGGGCGAGTACGGCGTGGCCGGTGGTTACTTGCCGTTGCGCCAGGCTTTGCGGGTCAAACTGGCGACCTTCGGCATCGAAGCGCCGGTGGACCAGATCATCACCACCGCCAACACCATGCAGGCCATCGACCTGCTGATGCGCCTGCTGGTCAAACCCGGCGACACCGTACTGCTCGATGATCCGTGCTACTTCAACATGCACGCCAACCTGGCGCTGCACGGGGCCAAAGTCATCACCATTGCCCGGGATTGCGACGGCATGGACCTCGACGCGCTCGAGCAACTGCTGATCGCCCACAAACCCGTGCTGTACATGACCAACAGCACACTGCATAACCCCACCGGCCACTCGTTCACCCCGGCCCAGGTCTACCGCTTGCTGGAACTGAGCCACCGCCATGGCTTCCACATCGTCGAAGACGATCTGTACTGCGACATCCAGCAACGCCGCACCCCGCGCCTGGCAGCCAGCGGGCTGGACAATGTGAGTTACGTCTCCGGCTTCTCCAAGACCCTGACCGCCAACAGCCGCGTCAGCTACACCGTACTGTCACCGCAACTGGCAGCACGCATGGTCGCCCTGAAAATGGCCTGCGGTGGCGTGACCTCGGAACTGGCGGAGCAGATCACCTGTACCATGCTTAGTGACGGCAGCTACGCCAAGCATGCGCGGCGCACCGTGGACCGGCTGTATGAATCCAACAGTCGGGTAGCGAGTTGGCTGGCGGAGGCCGGGTGTTCGCTTTCCTCGTTGCCGGGCGAAGGCGTGTTTATCTGGGCGCGGTTGCCGGAGGGCTTGCACGCCGAGAACCTGGCTCGACAAGGGCTGGTGAACAACATGGTATTGGCACCGGGCACCTTGTTGAGCAAAGGGCCGAATGCCAGTCAGTTCCTGCGCTTCAATGTGGCGCACAGCGACAGCTTGCAAGTGCGAGAGCGGTTTTTCCGCTTGCTGGATAAAACCCATAAATAACTGACTGCTCTCAATCCTGTGGGAGCGGGCTTGCTCGCGAAGAGGCCGTCACATCCAGCATCAATGTCGCCTGACACACCGCCTTCGCGAGCAGGCTCGCTCCCACAGGGGACCAGCGTCGTGCCCGGTATCCGCGATGAAGACTAACCATTGTGGGAGCGGGCTTGCTCGCGAAGAGGCCGTCACATCCAGCATCAATGTTGCCTGACACACCGCCTTCGCGGGCAAGCCCGCTCCCACAGGGGTTGTGGTGTCCCGGCCATCCCCGGCCAGCAGATCGCTACGATTGCCGACCTCATCCTTGCCGGCTAACTTCGCCCCCCGTCGCTGCCAATTCAGCGACCGGGCCTGAGAACCCGGGTAAAATACGGGCGCACAAGCGCCACCAATCACGATTGCCGGCGCTTTTTTGTGTCTACACACTCGTGCAATGGCGGCTGTGCGTGGGAGACCTTCGGGTCTGCCGGATTCCTGTATCTCCGGTTTCTCAGCCCGCGCATAGCTGCCACCCATTCGCCTGAGAACGAACGTGGTAGCTCTCAATTTTATACGGGAGTTTTACTCATGAACGCTATCGATCCGTTTGCTACACCAGTCATGCTCCTCCACCTCCAGCCCAACAGGAGGTGAAGCCCAATGACCAACCCCCAAGACCTGAAAACCATCGGCCTCACCCCCTTCTCCTACCACGCCAACGAACCACTGTTCCGCATCAACGCCGGTGTCCCGGTGATCGAAGCCCTCTACCACGCCTCCGACCTGCTCCACGTCGCCAAACTGCTCGCCTCAGACGCCGCCATGGTTCGCGACTCCGACCGGCACGCCTGGGCCTCGCACTTTTTGCAGGATATGAGCAAGGCAATTATCGATGATGTGGTGAAGGTGCTCGATGCGCCGTGTAACAACCGCGCATAAACAAAAAGCCCCGCATTTCGTTTGAAACGCGGGGCTTTTCAGATACTCGACGATGTGATCAAACGACTGCCAGTCGATCAACCATATCCGGGAATTTCTCCACCAACCTGATCAGCAAAGCGGCCTGAGCATTGGGCTTCGATTTTTCCTGCTCCCAGTTTCTCAGGGTGCTGGGACTGGTTCGAATTCGCTTGGCAAAAACGGCCTGGGACATGTGTAGCTTTTCCCGTAGCGCAACGATCTCTTGTGCTCCCACCTCAGGCGCAGGGATGTCCTCCACAACAGTATTGCGCAATGTAATCTTGCCTTCGCGTTGAGCCGCCATCTCATCAACGCCCTGCATCAATTCTGCAAACAGGTCGCGTTTTTTCATGGGGTACCTCGTTTTTTCAACTCTGTTTCTATGGCTTTCTTGAGCACCTTCTCTTGGTCGGCGGTCAAATTCTCAAGCTCATCTTTGTCATAAATTGCAAACATCCAGAACTGGCCATCATTCATAAGCCAATAATAGATAACCCGCAAGCCACCTCGCCTACCTTTACCGCGACGTCCATCTGCCCAACGCAGCTTTCGGAAACCGCCTGTTCGAGGCATGACATCACCCGCTTGCGGGTTCAGCTGCATGTGCGACTGCAACGCACGATACTCATCGTCCGTCAGATAATTACCAACGGTAGCAGTGAAAGATGTGGTTTCGAAGAATACGGTTCGCATTAGTAAACTATAAGCAAATTGCCTATAGTCAGGCAACCATCGAAACATCTTCCTGACGAGCAGGCCTGTGACTTACCCCAACAAAAAGCCCCGCTCTTCTCTCGAAGGCGGGGCTTTTTTTACAGCATCCGACGCTTAAGGCGCGTACGTCAGCAACAGCTCGGTCGGCACTTTGAAGTCCAGGGACATCATCACGCTCAACGCGGTAATGGTGAAGATCGAGAACACGAACAGCTTGCGTGCCCAGACCGTGTCATCCACTGCCTTGTAGCCGGTCCAGGCCATGTACAGCCAGTACATGCCCATGGCCGCGGCGACGGCGAGGTAGCTCATGCCGGCGTAGCCGCTGAAGGTCAGCATCAAGGTCGCCACGAGGAAGGCCAGGATGTAGATCAGGATGTGCTTCTTGGCCACTTCAATGCCGCGCTTCACTGGCAGCACCGGAATCGATGCGGCCAGGTAATCGTTGAAGCGGAAGATCGCGATGGCATAGGAATGCGGCATCTGCCACAGGCTGAACATCACCAGCAAGGTCAGCGCGGCCATGTCGAAGGTGTTGCTCACCGCGACGTAGCCGATGACCGGCGGCATGGCGCCCGACAGGCTGCCCACCAGCGTGCCGTGAACCGACTTGCGCTTGAGGTACAGGCTGTAGAAGCCGACGTAGATCACGAAGCCGATGACGGCGAACAGCGCGGCCAACGGGTTGGCCACCTTGTACAACAGGGCAACGCCGGCGACACCCAGGACGGTTGCATAGACCAGTGCCAGTTTCAGGGAGATCAAGCCCTGGACCAGCACGCGGTTCTTGGTGCGTTCCATCTTCAGGTCGATGTCGCGGTCGATGCAGTTGTTGAACACGCAACCGGAGGCAACCACCAGGGACGTGCCGATCATGGCGGCCAGGAAGATGGCCAGATCGACATGCCCTTTGGAGGCCAGGAAAAATCCGCCTGCCACAGAAAGCACGTTACCGAAAATGATCCCCGGTTTGGTGATTTGGATAAAGTGCTTAAGGGACATGCGGATCTACCTCACTTCGCCATCATGAACGTGTGGATGCTGAACATGATCCACAGCGACAAGCCAACCAGCAGGACAATCACGATCGCGGCAAAGACAAACGCAATCACGTTGTTACGCTGTGCGGCCGAACGGTCCAGGTGCAGGAAGTACACCAGGTGCACCAGCACCTGGATAACTGCGAACGCGACGACGATCATCAGGGTGATCGACTTCGGCAGCGTCGGGTACATCACCAGACCGAACGGGATCAGGGTCAGGATCACCGACAGGATGAAGCCGATGGCGTAGGACTTGACGCTGCCGTGTCCGGCGTCGTGGCTGTCATGGCCATTGTGGGAATGAGCTGCGTTAGCCATTTACATAGTCCCCATCAGATAAACAACGGTGAATACGCAGATCCACACTACGTCCAGGAAGTGCCAGAACAGGCTCAGGCAGCTCAGACGGGTCCGGTTGGTCGCCGTCAGGCCCTTTTTCTGCACCTGGTACATCATGATCGCCATCCAGATCAGACCGCTGGTCACGTGCAGACCGTGGGTGCCGACCAGGGTGAAGAACCCGGACAGGAAGCCGCTGCGGTTCGGGCCGTAACCTTCGGAGATCAGCATGTGGAACTCGTTGATCTCCATGCCGATGAAGCCGGCACCGAACAGGAAGGTCATGGCCAGCCAGCCCAGGACCTGCTTCTTGTTGCCACGGAAGAACGCCAGCATGGCGAAGCCGTAGGTGATCGAACTGAACAGCAGCAGAGCGGTTTCGCCCAGTACGTATGGCAGTTCGAAGATGTCGTGGCCCGACGGGCCACCCGCTACGTTGTTAACCAGTACCGCGTACGCCGCGAAGATCGACGCAAACAGAATGCAGTCGGTCATCAGGTAGAGCCAGAAACCGTATACGGTCATCTCGCCCGAGTCGTGGTGATGGTCATCATGCCCATGTCCATCGACATGGGTGTGTCCAGCATTGGTCACTAAGTTCGACATGGTTTAAGCCTGTTCCAACGAGGTTTCAACACGGGTGGCGGTGGCCGGGATTTTCCCTGCCGCAACCAGACGCTTGTGCTGCTCGGCTTCGATGCGCTCGATCACGTCGACCGGCACCATATAGCCTTGATCATCACGGGCCGCGTGGATCGCGAAGTAGATCACGGTGCCTGCCAGGCTCGCGATCGCCAGCCACCAGATGTGCCAGATCATCGCGAAACCGAACACGGTCAACAGCGCGCCCATCACCACACCGGTAGCGGTGTTGTTTGGCATGTGGATCGGCTCGTACTTGGCCGGAACCTTGTACGCGGTGCCGTTTTCCTTGGCTTCGGTGAACGGGTCGACAACGTCGGCTTTAGGCAGCACAGCGAAGTTGTAGAACGGAGGTGGCGACGAGGTCGACCATTCCAGGGTGTGTGCATTCCACGGGTCACCGTGTTCGCACATGTTTTCCGGCTTGTTGCGGTCACGCACGCTGACGTACAGCTGGATCAGCTGGCAAGCGATACCCACGGCGATCATCACCGCACCGAACATGGCGACGTACAGGTACGGCACCCACTCAGGGTTGGTGGTGGCGTTCAGACGACGGGTCATGCCCATGAAGCCCAGTGCATAGAGCGGCATGAACGCGACGAAGAAGCCCGAGATCCAGAACCAGAATGCAGCCTTGCCCCAACCTTCGTGCAGCTTGAAGCCGAACGCTTTAGGGAAGTAGAACGCGAAACCTGCGATGTAACCGAATACCGCACCGCCGATGATCACGTTGTGGAAGTGCGCGATCACGAACAGGCTGTTGTGCAGAACGAAGTCAGCACCCGGGATGGCCAGCAGTACGCCGGTCATGCCGCCGATGGCGAAGGTCACCATGAAGCCCAGGGTCCACAGCACCTGGCTGGTGAAACGCAGACGGCCCTGGTAGATGGTGAACAGCCAGTTGAACAGCTTCACACCCGTCGGGATGGAAATCAGCATCGTCGCCAGACCGAAGAAGGCGTTGACGCTGGCACCCGAACCCATGGTGAAGAAGTGGTGCAGCCAAACCATGAAGCCCAGGATCGAGATCGCGCCCGATGCGTAGATCATCGAGTGGTGGCCGAACAGTTTCTTGCCGGTGAAGGTCGAGATGACTTCGGAGAAGATACCGAACGCCGGCAGGATCAGGATGTACACCTCAGGGTGACCCCAGGCCCAGAACAGGTTCACGTACATCATCGGATTGCCACCAAGTTCATTGGTGAAAATGTGGAAATCCATGTAACGGTCAAGCGTCAGCAGCGCCAGGGTAGCGGTCAGGATCGGGAACGAAGCCACGATCAGGACGTTGGCCCAGGTGCAGGTCCAGGTGAAGATCGGCATGTCCATCAGCTTCATGCCAGGGGTACGCATTTTCAGCACGGTAGCGAGGAAGTTAACCCCCGTCAGCGTTGTCCCCAAACCGGATAGCTGTAGCGCCCAGATGTAGTAGTCCATCCCCACGCCAGGGCTGTATTGCAGGCCCGACAGCGGCGGATAGGCAACCCAGCCGGTCTTGGCGAACTCGCCGACGCCCAGGGACAGGTTGATCAGCACCACGCCGGAAACCAGCAGCCAGAAGCTCAGGGAGTTCAGGAACGGGAAGGCAACGTCACGCGCGCCGATCTGCAGCGGCACTGCAAGGTTCATCAGGCCGGTGAAGAATGGCATCGCCATGAAGATGATCATGATCACACCGTGAGCGGTGAAGATCTGGTCATAGTGTTCAGGTGGCAGGTAGCCAGGCGAACCCTCGGTGGCCATGGCCAGCTGGGTACGCATCATGATGGCGTCGGCAAAGCCGCGCAGCAGCATGACCATGGCGACGATGATGTACATCACGCCGATTTTCTTGTGGTCGACCGACGTCAGCCACTCGGTCCACAGGTAGGTCCACTTCTTGAAGTAGGTGATTGCAGCGAACAACGCCAGACCACCGAGCGCGATCATGGAGATGGTCACCATGACGATCGGCTCGTGGAACGGGATCGCTTCCCAACTTAATTTACCAAACATCGTTTACTCCTCTGCCCCGGCAGCTGAATGCGAGTTCATGTCCGTAGCGGCCACTTCTTTCTCTTTCTTCTCGTGGTGCACCTTAGGCCCTGGTTTCATGCCTTCGTACTTGTCGACGATGGTCTGGAACAGGTTCGGTGTCACCGAGGAGTAGAGCTCGACTGGGTTGTTCTGGCTTGGCTTGGCAAGGGCTGCGTATTCAGCTTGTTCAAGCTGTTTAGGTGCCTTTTTGACTTCACTTACCCAGGCGTCGAAATCTTCCTGGGAAGTTGCGATCGCTTTGAATTTCATGCCGGTGAAACCAGCGCCGCTGTAGTTGGCGGAGATACCGTCCATTTCAGCGTTTTCGTTGGCGATCAGGTGCAGCTTGGTCTGCATGCCCGCCATCGCGTAGATCTGGCCACCCAGCGCAGGGATGAAGAACGAGTTCATCACGGCGTCAGAGGTAATGCGGAAGTTGATCGGGGTGTGCGCCGGGAACACGATCTTGTTGACCGTGGCGATGCCTTGTTCCGGGTAGATGAACAGCCACTTCCAGTCCAGCGCGACCACTTCGATGGTCACCGGCTTCACGTCCGATTCCAGCGGCTTGTACGGGTCAAGGGCGTGGGTCGACTTGTAGGTGACGTAACCCAGGGCAATGATGATCAGCACTGGAACGGCCCACACCGCGATCTCGATCTTGGTGGAGTGGTTCCATTTCGGGGTGTAGGTGGCGTTGGTGTTGGACGCGCGGTATTTCCAGGCGAACAGGAAGGTCATGACGATGACCGGAATCACGACCAACAGCATCAGCAGCGTTGCGGTGATGATCAGGTTTCGCTCGTCCAGACCGACCTGGCCCTTGGGATTGAGCAAGGTCATGTTGCAGCCTGACAGCAACAACGTGCCGATCAGCGGCAATAAGCCTAGTAGTCTGGGGTACCTGTTTTTACTCATCTCACGACCTCTAAAGCAGCTTGCGCAATGCAGTTGGGTTTTGATCGCCAACACTTCACCCTGCCAAGGGTTGGCATTTTTCTTGGATTGAATAAGGGCATGCCCGTCGTGCGTCAGACGCTGTACGACAAATCCCGGGCCTGCGGTGAGTTCTTATTCGAATTCGTGGTCAAAGGCCTTGTTACAGACCAATTCCATTTGGTGCGGGTAGTTGGAGGCTCCGACACCTGGGCATCGCATGAAGCCACCAGACCTCTCGACACCCTGTTCCTGCTCACACCTGGTTAAGATTTGAGCAGCGTCGGGAATTCAGTGCGGGCGATTGTAGATATGTAGCGTTTTATAAACCATGTCTCATCCCGAAATAATTTTTATCCGAACCGGCAACAATCATTCACCATTTTCGCAAAAGTGGCGCATCTTATCGAAATTGATTCTCAACAAAAACACCAAAATAAGTAGGTCTTCCACCCACAGTTCAGACAGTATCGGGTGCCTCCCTGCTACCCTTGATCCTGCCAGAGGCCCGATATGACGGGGACTGCGGCCATTCGCCAGGCCCTGTTAAAACTGCCTGTTCGGGCTCGGAACGGGAAAAAACGGGAGCCTGCAAAACAGCCCAATTTAGTTACGATTCCATGTGCCAATCCGGCTTCCATGAACGCCCTGCGACACTGACTCTGTGACAACATGTCGCACATGTGTCGCACCCTTGGCTGCCCCACATCAGGGTCTTTTTACCTGGGCTCTGGAATGCGCTCCTCAACACAAAAAAAGCCCCGCTCCTCTGTGCAAGGAACGGGGCTTTTTTGTCCGACAATGCGTGGCGACCGATGACCTCAGCGCAGCGCTTTGCGGTTACGCGACGTCAACAGCGGGACCAGTACCACGATCAATACGAAAGCCACCAGCGCCCACTGCGCCAGCGACAAACCGAGGATCGGCGGGTATGGCGTGGAGCAGAAACCATCGACCTGGAAACCCAGCGGGAAGATCTTCGCCAGCGGCAAGTCATCGACAATCGGTTGCAGCACATCGATGCCACAGCTGACCGCCGGATAGAACTGCGTATAGACGTGATGCCCGGCAACGCCTGCGCCTGCCAGCGCACAGATCACCACCAGGGTTTCGAACACCGTGATGCTGCGACGGTTGCGCATGGCCGCGCCGATGAAGGCGAAGATCGCGATCAGCAGCAACGCATAACGTTGCAGGATGCACAGCGGGCAAGGCGCCTCGCCCAGGACAATTTGCATGTACAGCGCGCCGCCGATCAACGCCAGGCAAATGATGCCCAACAACACCAGGTAGCGCCGTTCACGCCCCAACCGCATGGATTCATCGCTCATCGCGTTTCCCTTCAAGATTCGAGTGCCCGCCAGTCTACACGCTGGCCCGGACCTTTGAGAGTCTGGAGCATGTCCGGGGGATTCGGGGGGAATAGACGACAAGGCGGTTAAGGAGGGATTAACTTTCGAGCGTTTTTTCAATTCAAGACCGCAGTGCGGCATTTGCGAGCAAGCCCGCTCCCACATTGGACCTGTGTCGTTCACATCAATCTGGATCGACACAAATCCCTGTGGGAGCGGGCTTGCTCGCGAAACAGGCGACTCGGTCCCCCGAGTCGCCGCAACCACTTACTCCAGCGCCGCTGCCGGCCCGAAGAACTCATAGCGGCTTTGCTTCTCCGGCACACCCAGTGCCTTGAGATGGCGCTTGATGGACGCCATGAAACCTTTCGGCCCCAGGAAGTAAACATCCAGGTCACGCTGCTCCGGCAGCCACGCATTCAACTGCTGCTGGCTCAACAAACCGACCTTGTGCGCCGCCGGGCTCACGCCGTCGTCCTCGGAATAGCAGTAGAAGCGCTTGAGTTGCGGGTGACGCTCGGCCAGGCCATCGATCCAGTCGCGGAAGGCATGCACGCTGCCGTTGCGCGCGCAGTGGATGAAATGCACCGGCCGCCGGGTCTCCAGCGCCGCTTCGAGCATCGCCAGGGTCGGGGTGATGCCGACGCCGCCGCTGATCAGTACCAATGGTTTGTCGCTGGCGGTCAGGGTGAACTCGCCCGATGGCGGGAACAACTGGATGCTGTCGCCGACATGCATCTGGTCATGCAGGTAGTTGGACGCGCGACCACCGGCTTCACGCTTGACGCTGATGCGGTATTGGCCTTTGTTCGCCAGCGCCGACAGCGAGTAGTTGCGACGGATCTCTTCACCGTCGAGGATCAGTTTCATGCCGATGTACTGGCCGGGCTCTGCCTTGAGGATCGGACCTTTGTCCGCTGGTTCGAAGTAGAACGACGTGATCTCCGCGCTCTCCTGGACCTTGCCCGCCACGATGAATTCCCGCGCCCCGCGCCAGCCGCCGTGGGCCTGTTCTTTTTGGTCGTAAACGCTGGCTTCGGCCCCGATCAGGATGTCCGCCAGTTGACCGTAGGCCGCGCCCCAGGCCGCGATCACTTCCGGGGTCGCGATCTCTTCGCCCAGTACTTCGGCGATGGCCCGCAGCAGGCAGCTGCCGACAATCGGATAGTGCTCAGGCAGGATCTGCAGGGCTACGTGCTTGTTGATGATCTTGGCCACCAGGTCGCCCAACTGGTCGAGCTGGTCGATATGGCGCGCATACATCAATACGCCGTTGGCCAAGGCACGCGGCTGGTCACCGCTGGCCTGGTGGGCCTGGTTGAACAGCGGGCGCACTTGCGGGTATTCGGAGAGCATCATGCGGTAGAAGTGCGTGATCAGCGCCTCACCACCGCTTTCGAGCAGCGGTACGGTGGATTTGACGATGGCACGGTCTTGAGCGCTCAGCATAAGGTGACTCCTGGTCTTCTTGGATTGCTAACGGATTACCCTGTGCGTATCAGCTTTCGTGCCAATTATTTAATCGTTATAAATCAATAGGTTAATAACGTAATAGTCATTTCGACACTGTCTGCTTTATAGTCATACCGACTACATGGAGTCACTATGACTGCAAAACCACTGCTCACCGCTTTGCTGCCCCTGGTCTCCGACCTGTCCCGCGAACTGCCCGAGGGCGAGCGTTATCGCCGCCTGCTGGAAGCCATGCGCGCCCTGCTCCCGTGCGATGCCGCCGCCCTGCTGCGCCTTGATGGTGAATGGCTGGTGCCACTGGCCGTCGACGGCTTGAGTACCGACACCCTCGGTCGGCGCTTCAAGGTCAGTGAGCACCCGCGTTTCGCAGCGCTGCTCAGCGGCCCCGGCCCGACCCGTTTCGCTGCCGACAGCGACTTGCCCGACCCCTATGACGGTCTGGTCGATGGCCTGGATGATCATCTGGAAGTCCACGACTGCATGGGTTGCCCCTTGTTCATCGACGAGCGCCCATGGGGCCTGCTGACCCTCGACGCCCTCGATCCGGAGCGCTTCGAACCGATCGAACTGGATGCCCTGCAAGCCTTCGCCAGCCTCGCGGCCGCCACGGTCAACGCTGCGGAGCGCATCGAGCGGTTGAACAACCGGGTCGAAGATGAGCATCAGCGCGCCGAGGTCTACCGCCAGGCCAGCGGCCAGCAGAACCGCGAGATGATTGGCCAGAGCAAGGCCCACAAGCGTCTGGTCGAAGAAATCAGCCTGGTCGGCGGCAGCGACCTGACCGTGCTGATCACCGGCGAAACCGGGGTCGGCAAGGAGTTGGTGGCCCAGGCCATCCATGCCGCCTCGCCCCGCGCCGACAAGCCGATCATCAGCCTCAACTGCGCCGCGTTGCCCGACACCTTGGTGGAAAGCGAGTTGTTCGGCCATGTCCGCGGCGCCTTTACCGGGGCGATGAATGACCGCCGTGGCAAGTTCGAGCTGGCCAATGGCGGCACGCTGTTCCTCGATGAAGTCGGTGAGTTGTCGCTGACCGTGCAGGCCAAGTTGTTGCGCGTGTTGCAGAGCGGTCAGCTGCAGCGACTGGGCTCGGACCAAGAGCATCAGGTCGACGTGCGCCTGATCGCGGCGACCAACCGCGACCTCGCCGAGGAAGTGCGCAGCGGTCGTTACCGTGCCGACTTCTACCATCGCCTCAGCGTTTATCCGCTGCTGGTGCCGGCCCTGCGCGATCGCGGGCGCGATGTGCTGCTGCTCAGCGGTTACTTCCTCGAGCAGAACCGTTCGCGCATGGGCCTCAACAGCCTGCGCCTGAACAGCGACGCCCAGGCCGCACTATTGGCCTACGACTGGCCCGGCAATGTACGCGAGCTTGAGCATTTGATCGGCCGCAGCGCCTTGAAAGCCCTGGGCAATTGCAAGGAACGGCCGAAGATTCTCAGCCTGAGCGCCGCCGACCTGGACTTGCCCAACGCCAGCGTTGAAACCGCTGCCGAGCAACCTGTCGCCACCGTCACCCAAGCGCCGACTGGCGATTTGCGTGAGGCCACCGAGCGTTATCAGCGTCAAATGATCGGTGCCTGCCTGGAACGGCACAACAACAACTGGGCAAGCGCTGCCCGTGAGCTAGGCTTGGATCGGGCGAACCTTGGGCGAATGGCCAAGCGGTTGGGGATGAAATAGTGTTTTTCAGTGTCGAGTGAAATCTTGTGGCGAGGGGGCTTGCCCCCGTTCGGCCGCGCAGCGGTCGCAAATCCTGTTACGCGGTTTAACTGATACAAAGCTGAGGGCCGCTTCGCGACCCAACGGGGGCAAGCCCCCTCGCCACAATCGTCTGCCATTTGATCCGAGATGAGGGCATGTGCCCTAAAGCCTGCCCCCGACAAGTCGATAACCCGGCATCGAAGTCATGGCGATCCCGGGATTGCCCGTCACCTTTTTCCAGAGAAGGTTCATATGTCCTCCACCAAAGCCCGCGCAGACTCACTTTCGCTTCTGCTGTTTACCCTGCGCAGCGGCAAGCTGATGGCGATCAACCTGCTCAAGGTCAGTGAGATCATTCCCTGCCCGCCGCTGACCCGGTTGCCGGAGTCACACCCCCACGTCAAAGGCATCGCCACCCTGCGCGGTGCATCGCTGTCGGTGATCGACCTCAGCCGCGCCATTGGCGAGCGCCCGCTGGAAGACCCGAACGGCGGCTGCCTGATCGTCACGGATGTCAGCCGCTCCAAGCAGGGCCTGCACGTGCAGGCCGTGAGCAAGATCGTCCATTGCCTGACCACCGACATCCGCCCACCGCCTTTCGGCTCCGGTGGTTTGCGCGCCTACATCACCGGCGTGACGTCGGTCGATGGCACCCTGGTGCAGGTACTGGACATCGAAAAAGTCATCCACGGCATCGCCCCGGCACAAATCGAAATGGCGCCGACCGAACTGAGCATGGAAGACGCCGAACTGCTCGGCAACGCGCGTATCCTGGTAGTCGATGACAGCCAGGTCGCCCTGCAGCAATCGGTGCACACCTTGCGTAACCTTGGCCTGCAATGCCATACCGCCCGCAGCGCCAAGGAAGCCATCGACTGCCTGCTGGATCTGCAAGGCACCGCGCAGCAGATCAACCTGATCGTCTCGGACATCGAAATGTCCGAGATGGACGGCTACGCCTTCACCCGCACCCTGCGGGAAACCCCGGACTTCGCGCATCTTTATGTCTTGCTGCACACGTCGCTGGACAGTGCGATGAACGCCGAGAAAGCACGACTGGCAGGGGCGAACGCGGTGCTGACCAAGTTCTCTTCGCCGGAATTGACCCAGTGCCTGATCACTGCGGCCAAGGCTGTCGCTGAACAGGGTTACTGAGCCTTGGCCGAGGACTTTTGCTGGCTGATGCGGCGCGACCTCACAGAAGTCGTGCCGTCACCCGATTGGCCAGCCGGCCTGCAACTGAGCGAATACCATCCCGAAATCGGCGCAGCCGTGCACCGGTTGATGGAGTTCGGTTACCTCGAAGGTGGCGGTCGCGTGGCAGCGCTGGACATGTGGCAATGGCAGTTCGAGAACGACCCGGAGTATGACCCGGCGCTGTGCTTCATCGCCCGGGATGCCGAAGGCATTGTTGGCGTGTGCCAGTGCTGGACCAGCGCCTACATCAAGAACCTGGTGGTGCATCCACGGTTTCAGGGCCGAGGATTGGGGCGTGCCTTGTTGTTGCAGGCGTTCAAGGTGTTCCAGCAACGTCGCGAAGGATTTGTGGACTTGAAGGTGCTGGAAGACAACCACCGGGCGCGGCGATTGTATGAAAGTGTCGGGATGCGTGCCGTTCGCCGGGAGCCGGTTCCAGACTGATACGCCGCAATCGCGAGCAGGCTCGCTCCCACAGGTTGCCCGTCATACACAAAATCTGTGGCCACACTCCGTCACTGTGGGAGCGAGCCTGCTCGCGATGAGGCCCACATAATCTGCGCCAAATCGTCAGGCATACTCACCTTTCGGCCACAGCCCAAGGACGCCTGAACCATGAAAGCAGCAACACTGACTTTTCTCTGCCTCACCGCCCTCACCTCTCAGGCCCACGCCTCCAGCCCCGACGCCTGGGCCGCCTACGACAAGGCCGTACTCGCCAGTTGCACCAAGGCCAGCGGCCTGAAGAACAGTAAACCGGTCGGCAACGCCGCGCAGTTCGACGACCGGGTTGGATATACCGCGCTCCTGCTCCAGGGCCAGTACCCGCAAAAGCACATGAAAGGCGCACAAGGCACCGAGCTGTGCCTCTACAACAAAAAGAGCAAAACCGCGTACGTCACCGAATGGGACTCCATCCGCCCGGCCGCCAAGGCCAATTGAGTGGCGCACATTTCGTTGCGGGCAGCTTGATCAAAAACTTGTGCTACCGGCAACGGCCCCATCGCGAGCAGGCTCGCTCCCACAAGGGATCTTCAGTGAACATGGAATTTGTGTACGACACAGATCCACTGTGGGAGCGAGCCTGCTCGCGATGACGGCAGGCCAGGCACTGGAATTTCAGCGCTTACCCATCGACCGGCGAGTCCCCGGCGGTGCCATGCCCGGCGTCTTGGTGTGGCCGTTCTTGGCGCCGTTCTTGTACCACGGCTGGTTCGAGCCTTTGGCTGCCGCCAGTTCGCCCGGCTTGAACGGGAACTTGAATGCCGGGATTTCGGTTTTGGTTTCGCTGTCGGCGCTGGAGTCGACGCTGTCTGGCAGCTCTGCCTGCACGTCGCTCTGGGCGTCGGCGACCGGCGGTTGTTTCGGGGAAGTCATGAAAGCTCCGGGTGATGCGTGAAATGTCAGGCCCGGTGAGTGAGCCGCATGCCGCAGTATAAGAAGGACGGCAGTATAACGGAACGGCAGCGACACGCTTCAATCGACAAGCTTCAAGTTAAAAACCATGAGGGCGGCTTTTAGACTTGCAGCTTGCCGCGTGAAACTTGTAGCTTGCTAAGCATTCTTCACCGCCCGACGAGCCCGCCTCTCATGAAAAAGACTGTCCTGGCCTTCAGCCGCGTCACCCCGGCAATGGTCGAACGCCTGCAACAGGATTTCGACGTCATCGTGCCGAATCCGAAAAACGGCGACATCAACGCCCAATTCAACGAAGCCCTGCCCCACGCCCACGGCCTGATCGGCGTTGGTCGCAAACTCGGCCGCGCCCAATTGGAAAACGCCGCCAGGCTTGAAGTGGTATCCAGCGTCTCGGTGGGCTACGACAACTATGACCTGGCCTACTTCAACGAACGCGGAATCATGCTGACCAACACGCCGGATGTGCTCACCGAAAGCACCGCCGACCTGGCGTTCGCGCTATTGATGAGCAGCGCGCGCCGCGTCGCCGAATTGGATGCCTGGACCAAGGCCGGACAATGGCAGGCCACTGTCGGTGCGCAGCTATTCGGTTGCGATGTGCATGGCAAGACCCTGGGCATCGTCGGCATGGGCAACATCGGTGCGGCCATCGCCCGACGCGGTCGACTGGGATTCAACATGCCGATCATCTATAGCGGTAACAGTCGCAAGACCGCGCTGGAACAGGAACTCGGAGCACAGTACCGCAGCCTTGATCAATTGCTGGCCGAAGCTGATTTCGTCTGCCTGGTGGTGCCGCTCAGCGAGAAAACCAGACACTTGATCAGCCATCGTGAACTGGCGCTGATGAAGCCGAGCGCCATACTGGTGAACATCGCCCGTGGCCCGGTGGTGGATGAACCGGCGCTGATCGAAGCGCTGCAAAACAAGCGCATTCGAGGAGCCGGGCTGGACGTGTACGAAAAAGAACCGTTGGCCGAGTCGCCGCTGTTCCAACTGAACAATGCTGTGACCTTGCCGCACATCGGCTCGGCCACCCATGAGACCCGCGATGCCATGGCCAACCGTGCCTTGGCCAACTTGCGCAGCGCCCTGTTGGGCGAGCGCCCGCAGGATCTGGTCAACCCGCAAGTCTGGAAGGGTTGAACTAAACGGGCAGGCGTTACAAGCGCCTGCCCGCTTAACAAATAACGCGCACTCAATTAACTAAACAACTTTCTGAATACACACTCTGCAACTCAGTCAGCAGCCAAACAACAAAACCTCGAGATAGACTCTCCTTGTTTACCCTGACACTACGGGATCAACAACGGAGATCACCAACTTGAACCCACTCACAACCAGTCACGTCATTCGACTCAGCAAAGTCTTACTGACGCTGTTTATCAGTCTCTTCGGACTACTGATGCTGTATAACAATTTCACCGATTACTCGACCAACTATGAATACATCAGCCACATCCTGAGCATGGACACTACCAATGATCAAAACAAATACAGACACAGGGCCATTACTTCCACCCTGCTTCACCACCGCATTTACTGGCTGATCATCACACTGGAAGTGGTCTACACCCTAAGCTGCCTGCTCGGAACCTATTATCTTTACAAAAACATCAACGCCAGCCAAGAACAGTTTCACGAAGCTAAAAAACCTGCACTCATCGGATTATTGATTGCCATCTTTCTTTATTACATCGGCTTTCAAACAATCGGCACCGAATGGTTCAACATGGATGAGTCGAAAACCTGGAACTACAATGACAGGGCTGGGCACATTGTTGATTTCATCTTTCCGTTATTGATATACATCGCGATAAAAATCGAGCACTGAATTACTCAGCACTCGATTCGCCCTCAGGCCAGCTTGCCGTTGCCCAATACCTGCGGCACTTTTGGTTTGCGAAACACCAGTACGTTCCCCGACATCACCAACACCAGCCCCAATAACGCCGGTACTGTCCATTGATAGCCCTCGGCAAACGCCGACACGTTGAGCGCCACCACCGGAAACAGCACGGTGCAGTACGCCGCCCGTTCAGGCCCCATGCGGCCGACCAGTGTGAGGTAGGCGGTGAAACCGATCACCGACCCGGGAATCACCAGGTACAACAGTGAGCCGATGTAACGCGCGCTCATTTCAATATCGAAGGGAATACCTTTGACCAGGCACCACACCGAGAGCATTGCCGCCCCGTAGGCCATGCCCCAGGCATTGGTGGTCAGCGGCTTGAGACCGGCCTTCTGTTGCAGGCTTGAGAGCATGTTGCCCGCCGAGAAACACAAGGTGCCGCACAAGGCCAGACCAAGGCCGAGCAAGGTTTCCGGGCTGGCGGTATGCCCGGCCAGTTCCGGCCAGAACAGCAGTCCCAGCCCAAGCAGGCCCAGCGCACCGCCCATCAGCACGTTGCGGGCGATTCTCTGGCCGAAGAACACTCGCGCATTGAGGGCATTCCACAGGGTGGCGGTGGAAAACACGACGGCCACCAGACCGCTGGGGATCCACTGGCTCGCAGTGAGGAAGCACATGAAGTTGACGCAGAACAGGCACAGGCCCTGAGCCAGGCAAATCAAGTGCCCGCGACGGTTCATCACTTGCAGGCGCCGACTGAGCAACAGGATCACGAACAGCACCAGCGCGGCGAGGCCGAAGCGATAGACGATCGACACGGGAATCGCCACCACGCCCAGTTGCCATTTCAAGGCAATCCAGGTGGTGCCCCAGATCAGCACGGTCAGCAGGTACAAAGAAAGGTTCATGACAAAGGCTCCTCGATAGGCGCCCAGTGTCCGGCGTCACGCCTTGGGGTACTTGCATAAACTTGCGCTTTTGTCTGGCGACAGGCTGGCAGGCGCACGTCTACGGAGTAGCATGCAGGGCGTTGGATGCTGGTGTTAGAGAGCAACGATCATGGCTGCACTGGATACCCTACAAGTCTTTCAAGCCCTCAACAGCTCGCCGAATGCTCGTCTGGAGCACAGCGCCGAGCTGGGTGACGGCATGTCTACCGCCTTGTGGAGCAATCACCACGACGCCCGGGAATACGAGGCGCCCAGCCACCACACGTTGTCCTGTTACATAGCTGGTGGCACCGGCACCTTCCGTCGCGGTCAGCCCGGCAACAAGGGCGGCCCGGACAAACTGTGCATCCTGCCGGCCGACCACCAGTCAGGTTGGGTGATCAACGGCGACATCCGTCTGGCACACCTGTACTTCAGCCCCGAACAATTTGCCCTCGGCTGCGTCACCCTGCTTGATCGCGAACCACGGGAAATGCAGCTGCGCGAGCAGACCTTTCTCGATGACCCGCAGCAGGCGCTGCGCTTTCGGCAGTTGATTCGCTTGAACTGGGACGAGCCGGGCGAGCGTCTGCTGACCAGCAGCCTGGCCCACGAACTGCTCAGCCATGCCCTGCTCAGCCAGGTCAACGCCCGGCAAGGCCTGCGCCTCAAAGGTGGATTGGCCGCACATCAGCGCCGGCATCTGGTGGAGTACATCGACAGCCATCTGGACCAGGCCATCAGCCTGGGTCAATTGGCGGCTTTGTGCGCGTTGTCGGAATACCACTTCGCGCGGATGTTCCGCGAGAGCTTCGGCTTGCCGCCCCACCAGTACCTGCTGGCGCGGCGCCTGAACCGGGCGCGGGAATTGCTGCGCACGACCTCGCAGCCACTGGGGGAGATTGCGCTGGCTTGCGGCTTCTCCAGTGCCAGCCACTTCACCAATCGCTTTCGCCAGGCAATGGGCGCAACACCCGGCGAGTATCGACAGGCGTTTTTGCGCTAGAGCATTGCAATCCCTCTGGCTGCGATCTTTCAACCCACCATAGATCCCCTGTAGGAGCTGCCGCAGGCTGCAATCTTTACCTGCCACAGCAAGATCAAAAGATCGCAGCCTTCGGCAGCTCATTAGAACTCCAAGGTGCTGGATAACGTTACCTGCCGCGAATCGCCCATGGACACAAAGAACCGGCTCGCCGCCGAGGTGTAGTAGGTGCGGTCGAACAGGTTCTTCACGTTGAGCTGGAACTTGACCCTCTGCCCGTCGACCTGGGTGTCGTAGGTGGCGAACGCATCGGCCACGGTGTAGCTCGGCAGGTCGAAATCGTTCACCGCGTTGCCCGCGCGCTCCCCCACATAACGCGCCCCGGCGCCGACCCGCAGTTGATCTCCGCCGATGACGCTGCCGAAGTCATAGACCGCCGACAACGAGCCGCTGTTCTTCGCCACATTTTGCAGTTGATTACCCTTGTAAACCGGGTCTTCGGTGACTTCGGCATCGGTGTAGGCGTAGCTGCCGATCATGCTCCAGCGATCGGTGAGTTGACCGCTCAAGTCCACTTCCAGGCCACGGGAACGCACTTCGCCGGCGGCGCTGTAGATCGTGGTCGGGCCTTCGGCGTTGGCCACCAGCACATTGCGCTTCTTGATGTCGAACAACGCGATGTTGCCGGTGACGCGGCCCGGCAGATCAAGCTTGGCACCCAACTCCCAGGACTTGGCTTCTTCGGGCGCGATGCCGCCGTCAAGCACGGTACTGCTGCCGCTCAACGGTGCGATGGTCGAGTTGGGTTTGAACGACTCGGTGTAGCTGCCGTAGAACGACAAGGCATCGGTGTACTTGTACACAAGGCCCGCGCGCGGCACCCATTTCTGCCCGTTGCCGTCGGTGTTGGCGTGGAACGGCACGCCTTTGCCGGCGTATTGGTCGTACGCCTGAAAACGCGCACCGGCCACCAGAATCCATTGCTCGTTGAGGTGGATGGAGTCCTGCAGGAAGGCCGAATCGCTGCGCAGTTCATCGGTCTGCGCGCTGTCGGCCGGGCTGACGGTGGTGCCCGGCACTTCCTGGCCATAGATCGGGTTCACGTAGCTGAACTGGGTGCGGCTTTTCTGGCGGATCAGGTCTTCGCGGTAGATCTTGCGGTACTCGTCATCAACGCCGAACAGCAGGTCGTGCTGCAGGCCGAGCACATTCACGCGGCCTTCGAGACTGGCGGTGGTGAATCGGTCGGTGCTGATCGCGTTTTGCGTGCCGTCCATGCTGCGGGTCAGGGTGCCCTTCTTGGTGTCGATGGCGGTCACGCGTACCTGGCTGGCGTCGTAGGTTTCGCGGTTCCAGCTGTAGCCGAAATGGGCTTTCCAGTTGTCGTTGAGTTCGTGATCAGCCTCGAAATGATACAGATCCGAACGCCCTTCCATGTTGTTGAACGGCTCGTCGAGACGCTCGTTGCGCGAGATGTCCAGCGGGTGGTTGGTCCGTGGGTCGATCAGCGTGCCACGGTCGAACGGCGTGAGGAATTCGCGGTGCTCATAGGCGAACAACAGCTGGGTACTTTCGCCGTACCAGGCCAGCGACGGCGCAATCAGGCTTTCGCGATGCACGCCAAAGTTGCGCCAGTAATCTTCGTCTTCGTAGTCCAGCACCATGCGGTAGGCCAGCCCGGAATCGCCGAGGGCGCCGGTGCTGTCGAGAGTGCCGCCGCTGCCGTTCTTGCCGTCGCCATAGCTCGAACCGCGCGCGGTCAGTGCATTGTATTGCTCAAGTTCGGGCTTCTTGCTGACCATGTTGACCACGCCGCCCGGATCCTGGATGCCATAGAGCAACGAGGCCGGGCCCTTGAGCACTTCGACCCGATCCACACTGGCGTTGAGACCACGGCCCTGCACGATCGGCATGCCGTCGCGCATGATCGAGCCGTTACGGTTGTCGCCAAAACCGCGGACCATCACCGAGTCCTGGGTGCTGCCCAGGGTATTGGCCTGGGTGATGCCGCTGACGTTGGCCAGGGCGTCATCGAGATTGCGCGGTGCCTGATCGCGGATCACCTGGGCGGGGACGACATTGATGGTCTGCGGCATGTCCTGAATCGGGGCCGAAGAGCGCATCACCGAAGAGGTCGGTGGCGGCTGGTAGCTCATGGACTCATCCATCACCGAGGTGATAGTGGTCGCGCCCAGTGTCAACGCACCTTCAGTCAGCCGCGGTTCCAGCGCCATGGTATGGCCGTCGGTGCGGCGGAACGTCAATCCCGAGCCGGTGAGCAGACGTTGCAGGGCCTGTTCGGCGCTCATCTGGCCATTGACCGCCGGCGCATTGAGGCCGTACGGCGCTTCATCGGTGTAGACGACGCTTATGCCGGTTACCCGGCTGAAATCACTCAGGGCCTGGGGCAGCGGTTTGGCGGCCAGAGAGAAACTGAGCTGCGCACGCGGCTGAGTGCTGCCCGTCTCTGCGGCCAGCACCAGGCCAAGCGGCAACAACGCCGATGCCGAAAAGCTCAACGCAGACACACCCAACCATTGTTTGACCGAACCCGATTTTGCCCTGGACTTCATGACTCATGACCTGTGTAGAACCGCAACGGATGCGAATGACTCGCAGTTTCAGTCACTACACGGATGGCGATCGGGTTTACCTCACAACAATTTGAAAATATTTTTTATTCAGGGTGATGCGGTGTTTGAACTGGCCTCTTCGCGAGCAGGCTCGCTCCCACGGGTGAATGCATTCCAAATGTGGGAGCGGGCTTGCTCGCGAAGGGGCCAGCAGCTTCAACGCAAAATAATCAGATGCCCCAACACCTGATGCTGCTCAAACCCCAACACCCCCTGCAAAGAACTCAACACCGCCTGCGGATTCCTGCTCGGGAAGCTGCCACTGACCCGACGTGCCGCCAGTTCACTATTGAGTATTACGATCCGTCCGGGGTAATAGCGCCCCAGATCCCGCACCACATCGGCCAGCGTCGCCTTGTAGTAATTGAGCCAGCCCTGGCGCCAGGCCAACTGCGCTTCGCTATCCACCGCGTGGAGCTTTTGCGCCGTGCCATCGCCGTAGGCGACTTGCTGGCCGGCGGTGAGGATTTGCTGTTCGGCGTCCTGGTCCGCCGTCACCCCGACTCGCCCGGACAGCACCGTGACCTGTGCACCGTGGGGTTGCAAACGGACTTCGAACTGCGTGCCCAGGACGCGCGCCTGGCCTTCCTCGGCGTCCACCACAAACGGCTCACCGGTGTGAGTAACGCTGAAAAACCCGGCGCCACGACGCAGTTGCACATGCCGCTCGCCGCGACTGAAATCCACGGCGATGGCACTGTCGGCATCCAGTATCACCTGCGTCTGATCAGCCAGGGTGACGGTGCGGATTTCCCCCGGTGCCGAGACGAAGTCCGCGCCCAAGTCATCGATCCAGCGCGATGGCTGCCAGCCTGTACCGACACAGACCATCAGCAGCAGACACGCCGCCATCGCCAGCGCACCGGACCAGCGCCCGACCATGCTGCGCCGAGACTTGTCCATGGCGTTGAGATAACTCTGCAAGGCCAGGGCATCTTCATCGGCCAGCGTGCGCGCCGGTTCTTCGCTCAGCTCCCACAAGACCAGCGCCCGGGCATAGGCCTCGGCATGGGCGGGATCGGCCTGCAACCAATGACTGAAAGTCGCCTGATCAGCACTGCTGGGCTGGTCATGCAACAGACTCAGCCAGGCCAGCGCTGCCTGTTCCTGAGCGGGCGTCGGGGTGACGCGTTCGAAGTGGTTCACGGTGCTTTCCCTGGCGTACGCGGTTCGGGTTCCCGAAGGCTGGCCTTGCAGGCTTCGAGGGCGCGCATCATATGTTTTTCCACGGCACTTTGGGACAAGCCCATGGCCTTGGCGATCTCGGCGTATTTACGGCCATGAATGCGATTGAGCAAAAAGATCTGCCGCGTGCGCTGCGGTAGCGCGCGCAGTGCGGCTTCGACGTGGCGCAGATCGTTGCCCGCCTCCAGCGCCGCTTGCGGTCCGCTGCCATGGCCGTCCGAAGATTCCAGCAGCATGCCTTCGCTGGCCCGCACCCGGGTGCCTTCACTGCGCAAATGATCGATGGCGATGTTGCCGGCGCAGCGCAACAGGTAGGTACTGAGCTCCTCGACTTGCACCAACGGCCGCCGCCAGAAACGCAGGAACAAGTCCTGAACCAGGTCCGCCGCCGTCGCGTTGCAGCCGACACGCCGACTCACCAGCGCTTCCATTTGCGAACGCTGGGAGAGAAACACCTGGAGAAAATGCGCACGGTCGCCGCGCTGTTGATCACGCTCGATATCGTGGGGGTCGGGTGGGAGAGTCATCATTGTTCAAGTTTCGACCTGGAGACCGGGGAGGCCACAACAGCGTCAGGGGGGCCGGCAAGGTCGCAATATTAATGATAAATATTCTCATATGCAAAAGATCGGGTGCTGCCCCTATCTCGCCCGTTGGTTCACCGCAAACCTGGCTGTCCCCACAACCCATGCCAACGACCATGGAATCCAAAAGCCACCGAAACGAAAACGGGCCTGCAATGCAGGCCCGTTCTCATGGGAAGGTAAAAAGTGAATCAGGTGTCAGCCGTTAAGCGCCGCCTGTTCGTTTTCCAGAAACTCTTCTTCCAGCAGCTGGTCGGCATGGGCGCCACTCTCGATGGGCACCACATTTGCTCGTTTGCCGCGTAATTTGCCGAACATATGCTCCAGCGCATGTTCAAGTTTGGTGGCTGCTCCGTCGATCGCCTGCTCCATGGTGGAGGCCTTATGGGTGACGGAAACCGGTTGATGGCCTTTTGGCCGCGCCTCCAGCTGGCAGCGCATGTCGTGGGGACCCGGCTTGTCGCCGTTCTCGTCCCGCAGGTGAACCTCGACGCGTGTCAGGTCCTCTTCGTAGCGTTCGAGCGTGCTCTCAATGGTCGTACGTACCCACTCCTCCAGTCGTTTACTGCCTTGAATATGGTTATCGCTATTGACTTGGATTTGCATAGTTCATCCCTTATTTCAGCTAGCTCGCGAGAGGCCGGTCAGCTAAGCCCTTGGGCGTCATCACCGTGACCTCTTGGTTACACAATCGGTCTGTACGCTGAACAATTCAACCCCTAAAAAAAGATAAATTTTCAATCGCAAAAAAAGCCGGACAACGGGTAAAAGCGCTGTTAAGGTCGGGAGTTGGGTCGCCCTGCTCTTGCGTAACAATTGCTCACATTTGCTGCTCCCCCAACGGGTGCAGGCTGCGAAAAACCCCCGCTTCCTCCACCAACCAATCGTGCACCGCGCGCACACCCGGATGGCTCAATGCCCCCGGTGCGTAAAGCAGCATGTAGCGCTTGTGATTGGGCACCGCCAGGCCAAACGGCACGATCAACGCCCCACGCTCCAGCTCATCGTTGAGCAGCGTTCGTCGGGCAATCGCCACGCCCATCCCGGCGATGGCCGCTTCGATGGTCAGGTGATTGCGATTGAAGGTATGCCCGCGTCGCACATCCGCCCCTTCGAAGCCGATGGCGTTGAGGTAAAACTCCCATTCCGCATATTCGTAGCTGCCGCGCCAGGCGGTGATGTCGTGCAACAACGGAAAGTGCATCAGGTCTGCCGGACCGTGCAGTGGCGGACGACCCCGCAAAAGGCTCGGCGCACACACCGGAAAAATCTGTTCATCGAGCAAGGCTGTGGATAACAGGCCCGGGTAGCTGCCGTCGTTCAGGTCGATCGCCAGGTCGAAGTCGCCTTCATGCAACGGCACGCTGCTGTCCTCGGCCACCAGGCGCAACTGGATGTCCGGAAAGCGCTGCTGCAAGCGCGGCAGGCGCGGCGTCAGCCATTTGCTCAGGAATGACGGAATCGAACGCACCCGCAGAATCCCGCTGATCATGCCCGCATCCAGTCGCCGCAATTCCGCGTCGATGCTGCCAAATGCCTCGTTGACGGTAATGGCCAGGCGCTGGCCCTCGGCGCTCAGCTCCACGCCACGGGCACGGCGGTGAAACAGGCGAAAGCCCAGGCGTTCTTCCAACTGGCGGATCTGCTGGCTGACCGCCCCCGGTGTGATGTGCAGTTCTTCGGCGCAACGGGTAAACGACAGGTGCCGCGCGGCACAGGCAAACACGTTCAGCCAGACATAGGTCTGGGCATGTAATTGACGGCTCATCGTTTAGTCCTGCTAAAGGATGTCTTAGGAAATTTCGTTGGTCACATAGGACCTTGGCGGGCAGTATCGCCGACATAGCGCTTGTCCTACAAAAATGGCGGCGATTCCTCTTCCATTGCTTGTACAGGCTTTAGCATGGCTATCAGTGTTTTCGATCTCTTCAAAGTCGGCATCGGCCCGTCCAGTTCCCATACCGTCGGTCCGATGCGCGCCGCCGCGACCTTCGCTCAACAACTGCTCCAACAGGGTTTTCTGACGGACGTGCGACGCGTGGAGATTCGCCTTTACGGCTCTTTGTCGGCGACCGGCGTCGGTCACGCGACGGACCGCGCCTGCGTCATGGGCTTGATGGGCGAATGGCCCGACAGCATCGATCCCACCACCATCGACAGCCGCATTCACATCCTGCGCGAAACCGGCAAATTGTGTCTGGCAGGCGTTGCGGACATTGCCTTCGACTGGCAACGCGATCTCCTGCTGCTTGACGAAAGCCTGCCCTACCACCCCAATGCCATGTCCCTGACGGCTTTCAGTGAAACCGGCGAGCTGTTCGAGCAAACCTATTACTCGGTGGGCGGCGGTTTCATCATCGAAGCGGCCGAAGCCGAGTCCGGGATCGCACCGGCCAGCGATGTGGTGCTGCCTTACGATTTCTCCAGCGCCGCCGAATTGCTCAGGCTGTGCAACGAGCACGGGCTGCGGGTCAGTGAGCTGATGATGGCCAACGAACGGGCATGGCGTAGTGATACCGAGATCCGCGAGGGCCTGTTGCATATCTGGTCGGTAATGCGCGAATGCGTCGAGCAGGGCTTGCGTCACGAAGGCATTTTGCCAGGCGGTCTGAATGTTCCACGCCGAGCGGCGAAACTGCATCGCAGCCTGCAGGAGATCGGCAAGCCGAATGTCATCACCTCCACCTTGTCGGCGATGGAATGGGTCAACCTGTACGCCCTTGCCGTGAACGAAGAAAACGCGGCAGGCGGGCGCATGGTCACGGCGCCGACCAACGGCGCAGCGGGCATCATCCCGGCGGTGCTGCACTACTACATGAAATTCAATGCCGATGCGTCTGACGACGACGTGGTCGCGTTCTTCCTGGGTGCAGCCGCTGTTGGCATCCTGTGCAAGAAAAACGCATCGATCTCGGGGGCCGAAGTCGGTTGCCAGGGCGAAGTCGGTTCCGCCTGCGCCATGGCCGCCGCAGGCCTGGCAGAGGTACTGGGCGCCAGCCCGGAACAGTTGGAAAACGCCGCTGAAATCGGTCTGGAACACAACCTCGGCCTCACCTGCGACCCGGTTGGCGGACTGGTACAAGTGCCATGCATCGAACGCAATGCAATCGCCGCCGTGAAAGCCATCAACGCCACGCAAATGGCCCTGCGCGGCGACGGCAAACACTTCATTTCCCTGGACCGGGTGATCCGCACCATGCGCGATACCGGAGCCGACATGCACGACAAATACAAAGAGACGTCACGAGGCGGTCTGGCGGTGAACTGGGTGGAGTGCTGACCGTTTTGGTTGCACGCCCGCCGTTATTGCCCTGAAACGTGCAGAAAACGCGTTCCCTGTAGGAGCGAGCTTGCTCGCGAAAAACCCAAAGGCACAGTGGGGTGTCTGGGTTTACGCGTTATCGTTGACGACCATCGCGAGCAAGCTCGCTCCTACAGAAGGTGTTTTTTGTCCGACAATTTTTCCGGCATGGGCCTTGCTACTTCCCTGCTGGAACAATGATGGCGAGATGGCCGATGGTCTGGCAGGGCGAACCAACCTGATCACGGCCGGTCAACAACTGCACGTTCAATCAGGCGGTGACGCATCATGGACAACCCTTTCCAGCTCATAACCGATGCCTTTGCAGCGGATTACCAGATCAACCTGAGCATTCAGGGCCTGGACGGCAGCATCATGCTGACCCTATCCAACAATGGCCGCGTGGTAGCCAAACGCATGATCAGCGCCGAACAACGCAATGACCCCCAGCGCCTCAAGCGCCTGGTTCAAAGCATTCAGTTCGGCATTGCCATCGAACAGGGCGACAGCGCCGTGGCCATCCTCGAAGCCATGACCACCGGCAGCGGACCGGCCTTGCCGCCCCCTCCCCTCAAAGGGCGGCTGCGCCCCACGCTCGGGCTCTAGATTTCGCCCTTCTCGACCTCTGGATGTTCACTGGAACCCGCGCCGGTCTTGCGTTGCGGGTTTTCGATCTTCACCGAGGGAAACTGCGACGAAGCGTAACGCACCACCAGAATCGCAAACGCCAACAGCAGGATCCCGCCGCACAGGTAAATAATCCCCAGGTCCGGCGGGTTGTGGTGCGAAACGTTGGAAATCAGCAACCGCGTCAGCGCGGTGATCGCCACGTAGATCAGGAAGCGCACGGGCATGTGGTTGGTCTTGAAGTAAATCCCGACCATCGCCCCCAGCTCCAGGTAGATGAACAGCAGCAGGATGTCATCGATCTTGATGTGCCCCTCTTCGATCATCCCGAGAAACTCCATCACCGCCGCCCACGCGGTCACCGCACCGATGGCGAACAGCGCCAGGTAATGAAAGGTCTCGACGAACAGATTGCCCAGAGACTCGGCCAGTTCATGCACGCTCTGCCGCAGTTTTTCGGCCCAGTTGATTTTCACGATGATGCTTCCTTAGGTCGGCTCGACCGGATGATGCGGGTTGGACGTGACGGTTTTTCTGCATGCAGAAAAAAGGCCAGCCCATGATGGCGAGCCGTTCCGGATTGCGCGCCGTGGCGTTTGGTCGCACCTGTGCAGCGCCTCGCCTGACAAATGTCGAAACCGGTCTACATTAAAAAGCCACTACCCAAAAGACAGGGTTTCGCTTATGCTTTAGCTGTATATAGATACAGTGGTCGAAATCGACAACCAATGTGAAGGCATGTGAGGTGGTGAATGGCCGTCGAAGTGGTATACCGCAGCAGCCGAGATCTGGAGCGCTTGTTCATGGATAAAGCCGAAGCTGACCGTCATGACAAAATGCTCGAACTGGCCGAATTGCTGGCTGAAGTGTTGCAAAAAGCCGTTCCGTCCCTGACCGAGCAGCAAGTGGAAGAAGCCGGGATTTACATGGCGAAGAATCGCGATGTGTTCGCCAAGGCGTTCAAGAGCCAGCCGGACGCCCTGTCCGAACTGCTTGTGGCACCTGTTGAAGTCGCCGCGCCGGTTGCAGTGGCCGCTCCTGTGGAAGAGGCAAACGCTGAGCCGGTTGCCCCGGCCAAGCCAGCCAAGGCTGCGAAAACAGCAAAATAAGCGACACCCGAATTGAATAGGCCCTGAGTCCGATGGAGTCAGGGCCTTTTTCATGTCCGAAGATCAAAAGATCGCTACAGGGATCGACGAGTACCTGAGCTGCCGAAGGCTGCGATCTTTTGATCTTATTATCGATACAGCACCTTTTCCGCCAACTCGTCCGCCACCCGAGCCGGCGAACGTTTTTCCGCCTGGGCGTGGGCAAACACCTCGGTCAGGCGCGAGCTGATTTTCGACAGGTGTGCGGTGATAGTCGACAGTTCTTCGCCACGGTGCTTGAGCGACACATAGATCAGCCCGCCGGCGTTGATCACGTAGTCCGGCGCATACAGGATGCCGCGACGTTCCAGTTGGTCGGCGACATCCAGATGCGTCAGCTGATTGTTCGCCGAGCCGGCCACTGCCGAGCAGCGCAGTTGCGTCACGCTGTGGCTGTTCAGCACCCCACCCAACCCGCATGGCGCAAGAATATCGCAAGGCGTGCTGAGCAGTGCGTCGTTGGCAATGGGGTGAGCCCCGAGTTGTTCCATCGCCAGTTGTACCTTGCCGTGATCGATATCGCTGACCAGTAGTTCGGCCCCGGCGGCGTGCAACTGTTCTGCCAGGGCATAACCGACGTTGCCCAGGCCTTGAATGGCGACGCGCAGGCCTTCGAGGTTATCGCTGCCCAGTCTCGCCATCGCAGTGGCGCGAATGCCGGTGAATACGCCCATCGCCGCGTGCGGCGCCGGGTCACCTGCCGAAGTGGTGCTGGTGACGTGTTGGGTCTGTTGGGCGATGCAATCCATGTCCGCCACTGAGGTGCCGCTGTCGATGGCCGTGATGTAGCGCCCGTCCAGTTGATTGATACAGCGCCCGAAGGCTTCGAACAGTGCGGCGCGGTTGGCCACATGAACGGGGCGAATGATCACCGCCACGCCGCCGCCCTGGGCCAGGCCGGCCAGTGCCGCCTTGTAACTCATGCCTTGGGCCAGGCGCACCGCATCCTCGACCGCAGACTCGTCGCTGGGATAGGCAAGATAACGACAACCACCCAGGGCAGGCCCCAGTCGGCTGTTATGAATGGCAATGACCGCCTTTAACCCGGTGACCGGGTCAACGCTCAGATGCAGCGATTCAAGGCGAGTGCTTTGCATGAGAGCGAACATCGTAAGGCTCCCGAATCACTTCTTGTAGACGCCAGTATAGGCTTGCGCCCGAAAATTGCAGAAGCGCACCGGAATAAGCGCGGCCGCCATGCAGGCTTTCGGAAATAACCGGAATTCGCGCTTGTACGGCACTGGACGAATGCCGGAGAGGGGACTAAAACGAGGCATTGCCCGGAGATTTTGATGACCCCGCGCCAATCGTTCTTCGCCTGCCTGCAACGTTCACCGCCCGCGCTGTTCGAGGCAGCGCTATGGATTGCGGTCGAGCATGACAGTGAAGTGAACCCCCAAGCGGTACTGGCCGATTTCCAGGAGTTGCAGCAACGGGTCAGCGCTGGCTTGCCGATGCTGCCGGTCAGTGAACTGGCCCAACCGCTATTGCGGCGCATGAACGACCTGGGCTTTGCCCAGGACGACTTCACACCCTTGCGCCCGCAAGTGGCACTGCTCGACAAGGTACTGGAACGCCGACGAGGGCAACCCTTGACGCTGGGGTTGATTGCGCTGGAGTTGGCCAGGGGCCTGGAGATCCCCATGGTCGGGGTCAACTTTCCAGGGCATTTCCTGCTGCGGGTGCCGGGCGCCGATCATTTGCTCGATCCCTGCGGCGGCCGTCGACTTTATCCGAACGATTGCCGAGAGTTGTTGCACCGCCAGTATGGCCCGAACATGAAGCTCAGTGCCGACCATCTGGTCACCGCCGAACCGGTGCAGATGCTGCAACGGCTGTCGCGCAACCTGCGCCAGTTGTACCTCTCCCACGACGACTTCATCAATGCCCTGATCGACGCCGGGCGCGTCCTGGAACTGGGCAATGCCAGTAGCGCCGACTATCTGGCCCGGGCCAGCCTGTATCAACGGCTGGACTGCCCGAACGCCGAGCGTTTTGACCTGGAACACGCACTCCTGCTCAGCGACGATCCCATCCAGCGGATTCGCCTCACGGAACGGCTGGGGCATCTGCCGCCGAATGCCATAGTCCATTAATCACAGTCCCCCCCTGTGGGAGCGGCGGTGCGGCGGTCCGACTTGCTCGCGAAGAGGTCATGTCAGTCACCAATTATGTGGCTGACACACCGCTTTCGCGAGCAAGCCCGCTCCCACATTGGGACGGTGTGAGGCGTCAAGGCGTGTCTGGCTGATTCGCCGGATGCGCCTGGATGAACGCCGGGTGCATCGCCGCCAACGCCGCCACGCGACGAATCCGAGGATAAGCCTCAAGAGAAACATTGAAACGCTCGGCCGCGTAAAGCTGCGGGATCAGGTAGACGTCCGCCAGCCCCGGCTCGTGGCCGAAGCAGTAACCGTCATAGCCGATCAACTGCTCTACCGTGGCCAGGCCCTGGCCGACCCAGTGACTGATCCACTCCACCACCTGCGGTTCGTCGTGGCCCGACTGGCGCAGCCGGTTGAGCACACTGACGTTGTGCAGCGGGTGAACATCGCAGCCGATCACTGCCGCCACGCCACGCTCATGTGCGCGGGTGACGAGGTCTTTGGACAGCAGTGGTACCTGTGGATAACGTTCCTCCAGGTATTCGATGATCGCGGGAGACTGGATCAGCAATTCGCCTTCATCGGTACGCAAGGCCGGCACGCGGCCCTGCGGGTTGATGCCCAGATAAGGCGGCTGTCGATGTTCACCGCCCTGGGGTGCGATCAGGTTGACCGGCAAGGATTGATAATCCAGGCCCTTGAGCGCCAGCGCGATACGCACCCGGTACGACGACGTCGAACGGTAGTAAGTATAGAGTTCCATGCCCCCGCTCCTCTCAGCGCGCCGGCAGCACTTTGCCGCGGCACTCACCGAAACCGATGGACGCAAAACCGTCGCGACGGCAACGGCCACGCAGGATGATTTCGTCACCATCCTCAAGGAACTTGCGCACCTCGCCCGAGGCGAGTTCGATCGGCTTCTTACCGCCTTCGGTGATTTCCAGCAGGCTGCCGAACTGACCGTTCTCCGGCCCCGACAAGGTGCCCGAACCGAACAGGTCACCGGCCTGCAATTGGCAGCCGTTGACGCTGTGGTGCGCAACCATTTGCGCCACGGTCCAGTACATGTGCTGTGTGTTGCTCAGGGTCAGGCGATGGGCCGGCAGGTTCTGCTCGCGCATGGCCTCGGTGAGCAACAGCACTTCCAGCTCGATGTCGAACCCGCCGGCGGCCTGATCGCGCTTGTCGAGCAGGTACGGCAGCGGCTGCGGATCGCCTTGTGGACGCGCAGGCTGGGCACGACGGAACGGCTCCAGCGCTTCGGCGGTGACGACCCACGGCGAGATGCTGGTGATGAAGCTTTTCGACAGGAACGGCCCCAAAGGCTGGTATTCCCAGGCCTGGATGTCCCGTGCCGACCAGTCGTTGAGCAGGCAGAAACCGGCGATGTGATCGGCGGCGTCGCCGATGGCAATCGAGTCGCCCATGTCGTTGCCTTGGCCGATCCAGATGCCCAGCTCCAGTTCGTAGTCCAGGCGCGCACAAGGGCCGAACGTCGGCTCGCTCTGACCGGCCGGCAGCGTCTGGCCTTTCGGGCGGCGGACGTCGGTACCGGACGGGCGAATGGTCGACGCACGACCGTGGTAGCCGATCGGCACGTATTTGTAGTTCGGCAGCAACGGGTTGTCGGGACGGAACAGTTTGCCGACGTTCTGCGCGTGCTCGATGCCGACGTAGAAGTCGGTGTAATCGTTGATTTTTGCCGGCAGGTGCATTTCGCAATCCACCGCCAGCGGCAGCAGTTTTGCGCCCAGCGCTTCGATCTTGCCGCGCAGGGTGCTGCCCTCGGCGAACAGTTCCAGCAAACGCTCGCGCAACGCGACGCGAGCTTCACGCCCCAGTTCGAAGAAGGCATTCAACTGACCGCCAAGGGTCGCTTCGACCGCGGCTTTCGCAGCGCCATCGAACAATCCGGCCTCCAGGGCTGCTTGCAGGTCAAAGATGTGTTCGCCGATGGCCACGCCACTGCGCGGTGCCGAGCCGTTGAGGCTGAACACGCCCAGCGGCAGGTTTTGCAGGGGGAAATCCGCATGGTCGTTGGCGGATGCAACCCAGCTGCGAGTGATGGAAGTCTGCGTCATGGGTTATCTCCGGGTCGGGTCGAAAGTGGCGGGCAGCGTAGCCCAGCAGGCATCGTAAGTGTTTTGCAGTTGCGGGCAATCGAGGGCGAAACGGCTCGGACGCAATACCTGGCTGGTCTCGAACATGAATGCCATGGTGTTGTCGATTTTCGCCGGTTTGAGGTCCGCGTTGATCGCTTTGGTGCACGTCTCTCCGTCGGGACCGTGGGCACTCATGCAGCTGTGCAGCGAAGCACCGCCGGGCACAAAGCCTTCGGCCTTGGCATCGTATTCGCCCTGGATCAAACCCATGAATTCGTTCATCAGGTTGCGGTGGAACCACGGTGGACGGAAGGTTTTCTCGGCCACCATCCAGCGCGGCGGGAAGATCACGAAGTCGAGGTTGGCCAGGCCATGGACGCTGGTCGGCGAAGTCAGCACAGTGAAGATCGAAGGATCCGGGTGATCGAAACTGACGGTGCCAATGGTGTTGAAACGGCGCAGGTCATATTTGTACGGCACGTTGTTACCGTGCCAGGCAACCACGTTGAGCGGCGAATGATTGAGCTCGCACGCCCACAGCTGGCCAAGGAATTTCTGCACCAGCGTGGTGGGTTGTTGCAGGTTCTCGTAGGCCGCCACCGGGGTCAGGAAGTCCCGCGGATTGGCCAGGCCATTGCTGCCAATCGGCCCCAGGTCCGGCAGACGCAGCGGCGCGCCATGGTTTTCGGCGACATAACCACGGGCCTGCGGGTCGAGCAGTTCGATGCGGAATTTAAGACCTCGTGGCAGCACGGCAATTTCCAGCGGTTCCAGTTCAAGCACGCCCAGTTCGGTGGCAATGCGCAGGCGCCCCAGTTCAGGCACCAGCAACATCTCGCCGTCGGCATTGAAGAACACGCGCTCCATGGAACGGTTCGCACGGTAGTTGTAGATGCTGATACCGGCCGGTTTTTCCGCGCCCGAGTTGGCGGCCATGCTCACCAGGCCGTCGATGAAATCGGTCGGCTCGGCGGGAATGTCCAGCGGGTTCCAGCGCAGGCGGTTGGGGGTCACCTCACCCAGTGGGCCGCCAGCCAGTTGCCGGTCCAGCTTGACGAATGCCGGGTGATTGGCCGACGGCTGAATGCGGTACATCCACGTCCGCCGCGCCTCGCTGCGCGGCATGGTGAACGCCGTGCCGGAGAACAGCTCGGTGTATAGACCGTAAGGGGCTTTTTGCGGGGAGTTCTGGCCGACAGGCAGTGCGCCGGGCAAGGCTTCGCTGCTGAATTCGTTGCCGAAGCCTGACAGGTAGGCCAGCGCTGGCATCGTTGAATCGGGGTTCATGGAGCCTCCTGAACAGGGAGTCGGCAGTGGCCGCTCGCTCTGTTGCAGAGGTCGAGGCACGCCTGGGTTGTTTTTATCGTAATCTGATTACGCATAACGTAATTTGATTGGTATTGACCGTCAAGCTATAAAGACGCCCATTCGTAACAGGATCAAACTGCCTCCATGCAAAAGTCCACCAGCGACAGCAACGGTAAACAGAAAGTCCGCTCGGCCGAGGTGGGTACTGACATCCTCAAGGCTCTGGCCGAGTTGTCGCCTTCGACTTCGCTGTCGCGCCTGGCCGAACACGTGCAGATGCCGGCGAGCAAGGTCCACCGCTATTTGCAGGCGCTGATCGCCAGCGGGTTTGCCGAACAGAATGCAGCGACCAACCATTACGGCCTGGGCCGTGAAGCCTTGCGCGTGGGGTTGGCGGCACTCAACAGTATGGACGTGCTGAAAGTCGCCGCCCTGCCCCTCGCCGAGCTGCGCGATGACTTGAACGAAACCTGCTTTCTGGCGGTATGGGGCAATCAGGGCGCGACCGTGGTGCACATCGAACCGGCAGTGCGTGCGGTGACGGTGGTGACACAGCTGGGCTCGGTGCTGCCGCTGCTCAGCTCTTCGACGGGACTGGTTTTTGGTGCCTACCTGCCGAAACGCGAGACTGAGGATCTGCGCGTGCAGGAATTGCAGGCCCACGCAGCCCATGTGCTGGCAGACGATCAGGCCTACGCGGCCCAGTGCGAACAAATCCGCGCACGCGGTTTGCACCATGTACATGGTTTGCTGCTGCCAGGGGTGGATGCCTTGTCGGCACCGGTGTTCAACGCGATGGGCAGAGTGGTTGCCGTGCTGACGGTGGTGGGGCCGACATCCTTGTTCCATGCCGATGAAAACGGGCCGGCGGCGCAGCGCCTGTTATCCGCCAGCCGTGCGGTCAGCTGGCGCATGGGGTATGAACCCGCCACCTCCGCAACCTGACTGCCACAGCTGTGCCAACCAAGCGGGGGGGTTGGCACAACTTGTTTTATGAAAACACCAATCAGCTCAAAAAGTCCCGGGCAATGGCTGCACCCATTTCATTGAGCTCATCAATTTTTACACCATCGAATCGATATTCCTGGTCAAACGTATACGGTTCGGAAAAGATCCCCAAATCCTCACTGTCAAACTTTGGAACTTCCCCATCCTGCAACTTAAGAAAAAACGCCGACACCAGTGACTCAGAGTAAATAACCGTCAAATCCTCAGCTGACACAACGGCATTTATGTAGACCTTATCGACATCAATACCGCGACCACTGAGCCTTGCGTGCAGCTTGGCCCGAACCAATTCTTTTGTCAGTTGTTCCATATCCTAAAACTCCATAATTAATAATTATAATTTTTTGCAATAGCCAGCGCTTTTACCAAACACTCAGACCAGAAAGTCCGGGGCGATTTCGATCACCAGGTCACTGACATCTTTGATTCTAAGCTGCGGATGCAAATCAGATTCCTGGGCACTGTAAGCGACCGTATAAACACCAATTCCCTCACCGTGATAGTAAGGAATTTCATTCTGTTGAAAACGAGCAAAGACATCTTCGGCCAAGCTTCGGGATTGAAGTATCTTTCTCTCGCCCGCTTCCGCGACAAAATGGGTCAAGTACAGGGTATCGATATTGATTTCCGGGAGCTGGTACTTCAACGCCGCATGGACCTCTTCGATGCCGGATACTTTGATCGAACGTTTTGAAAGGTTGATTGAGGGCGCCTCGGTCAACCAACGGACAACATCAATTACGATGCGCTCAAACGCTATCAGGTCCAACCCTTCAACCCGGTGCTCCGGTTCGAAAGAATACTGCCGATTGAAAATCCCGGTGATACCCTGGATATAATTAGGCAGTGTCTCTTTCTCAACCCACTCCAGTGTCTCATCGAATAACGTCCTTGATTCGCTGACGTCAGTGCCAACAATATCAACCAGCGTATTCAAATAGGTCTTGAACGGGTTAATCCCGAGTTCCCCCAAGCGCGAAACCAACAGCACTTCGACTGCGAAATCCGCGCGAATGCGCTTCAAAAGCGAAATTTTGCTGTAAGAAAAAAAACTGTCGCTCATACAGACTTCCTGTCTTTTATAGCCGAGCATCCTGCTCGGCGAATCGAATCAATGCACTGACAGTACAACTAACTTCTGACCTGTCAGCCCCGGCAGCCATACTAATCAACACGATTATTTATGCACGCGACAGTATGTTTTAATTCATGTCCAGACTAAAAACCAACACTTACCCAACTTGCATTATCAACCCCAACTTCTTCGCCATGGCAACTGCCTGCGTGCGTCGTTCCACACCCAACTTGCTGTGAATGCGCCGGGCATGGGTTTTCACCGTATGCAACGAAATGAACAGTTGTTCGGCGATTTGCTGATTGGAGTTGCCTTGGGCAATCAGGTCCAGTACTTCAAGCTCTCGCCCGCTCAGCAAACGGACATCGGTGTCCCTATCGACCACTGCCGCCGTTCCCTGTAGACGACAGATCAGACTTGGCTGGCGCAAACTCAAATCACGCAATGCCTGCTGCCCATGACAACGCTTCACCAAGGCCAGGCCGGCCTCCAGTGCGGCATGAGCCATGTCCGGCTCGCCCGTCAGGTCCGCCACTTCGCAAATTGCCAATTGCAACTCCGTTTCCAGCGCCAGCATGGCCTGTTGTTGCGCCTGCTTGAGTAACACCTTGAGACGATCCAATGGACTTTGCGCCAATTGAAGTTGAGTCTCGGCCAACACCAACTGGTATTCGATACGCGCAATCAGTTGCAGTGTGGCGGGTGGTGCCTGGCGTGCATGAGCCCCCCGATAATGACGCAAGACTCGGGTCAGCGCTTCCCGGACCAATTCCGGGCGCCCTTGTTGCAGCCAGAAATGACTGCTGATTTGCAGCAGTACGCTGCGATAAACCGTGTCAGGGATCTGCCGTTGCTGCATCAACCGCTCGGCTTCGCGCAGACGATCAAACGCATGGGCATAATCGCGTTGGTTGGCGGCCATCTGCGCTTGCCCGAGAAAGCCATACAGCGCGTGCTTGTCCTGGCTTTGCAGGCAGTCCTCCAGGCCGGACTGGAAGAAACCGGCGGCCAGTTCATCTTGTCCCTGACAGAGGGCCAACCGTCCTCGTCGCAGGGCTATTCGCCCCAATAGCGGCGTCGGTCGATCGGCCTCTTGAGACAACAGCGCAACAGTATCAGCCAACAAGCTCTCGGCACGTCGGGGCGCTCCGCGCATCTCCAGCAACTGTGCGTGATCGAGTTCAAGCAGTCCTTCGAACAATAGCGAGCCATGGGCGCGCGCCAGGCACAGCGCCTCACGATTTAACGTCTGAGCCACATCGAGTTCGGCGTTGAGCAACGCCTGCTGGGTCAGCCCTGACAGGCACAATACGCGCGCCGGCCAGGCATCGACGCCCAGCTCGGCCAGCGCATCAAGAAAGTGCGTACGGGCTGCCTCCATACGGCCTTGCAAATGCAGCAGCCAGCCCTGTTGCGCCTGCCAGCGTGCCAGCAGTTGCCGTTGCTGCGCCTGCGTAGGCTGCGGGGCAAATCGTGCCAGTTGCTCAATGCACGCGGCGGCCGGATCGAAACGTCCGGCAAACAACAACGCCGCACTGACCAGCCCCACCACTTGCGGTGTAACAAGAGTCAGCTCAGCCTGTTGACGCTCGTGGAGTTTCAACAACAGACAAATATTTTCACGCCGGAACAAATGTTCGAGGCTGAAGTGCTGCAACAGACTGACCGCCACTTCGAACTCCTGCGCCAACAGCGCCTGCTCGAACGCACCTTGCCAGTCCTCTTCGGCGCTGAACCATTGGCACGCGCGGCGATGCCAGGATCGCCCGGCCGGGGTCGGCTCTTCAGCCATTGCCCGGGCCAGTGGCTCGAAGATCCGCAACCACTCGACGGAGTCTTCCCAAGGCTCAATGAAGCAGCCCATGTCCTGCAACGCGTGCAGCCACTGCGCGCCCTCTCCCGCACCGAAAAGATGCTCGCACAAGCTGGCGTTGAAGCGTGGCAGATGAACCAACACCTGCCAGACCTCAACCAACTCCGGCGGCAAGGTGTTGAACAACTCGTGCTGCAGATAATCAAGCAACGTTGCCGAACGCCCCTGCTCACTCGACCACGGACAACCATTGAGTAACGCAATCCGCGCACCGGCGCACCAGCCACCGCTACGCTCAATTACCCTCTTGGCAGTCTGGGCCGCGAGGGTCGGCTCGACATGACCGAGCAACTGCCCGACCTCGGCCTCGGTAAACGCTAGCGCCCGGCCTTCGCACTCGTACACCTCATCATCGAGCAGCAGCCGCGGCCAGTTGCAGGAGGGTCGACGACGGGAACTCAGCCACCAGGTCAGCGCCGGGCTGGCGACGGCCAACAGGCGATCGAGCAACCGGTCGAGTTCCGGGTTGGGTGCGCGGCAGTAATCATCCAGAAAAAGCCAGGTCGGCGTCTGTAATCGGGCCAGATGCGCCAGCAGCCCGGGCTCATCCGCCGAGGGCAGATCCAGCGCTTGCGTCAGGCGCAACAGAAAATCGGTAGCACTCAACGACGCCCCCGCCAAAGGCAGCCAACAGACCCGACAGTGCTCCGGCGCCCGCAGCAGGCATTCGCTGAGCAACGCGCTCTTGCCACTGCCGGGCGGTGCGCAAAGCAACTTCACCCTCGCGGTCGACACCAGCATGGGCTCGACCAGCCGCTCGCGGGACAGATGATGGGACGACAGTCGGGGCACAAGGCCAGGGCGGTCCAGACAGTGCGTCATTGCAGTCATTGTGATGCGCCTTTTTTTATAATTCTGGCGCCACCCTAGACCCCTCCCGAGCGCTTGTTGAAGAAGTATTCAACACACTGATCGCCCCCTATAAAAAAGGTGACCGCGAAGTCACCCTTTTGTGTAGGAGCCTGTAGGAAACCTACCTGACCCCCGTGCTACGCAAGGCTGCTGGTGTGTAGTCCCCCGCTTTTGCATCGACGTTGAATTCGAAGCTGCGCTTTTCTTCGTTCTTCATTCCTAGTGCGATATAGCGACCGGCAATCAGGTCATACAGCGCTTCGACGGTGTAGGCCGGCACCTGGTGATCGTAGTAGAACTGGGCATGGCCTTCGGCGACGCGCCAGAGCTGGCCACGTCCGTCGTAGTGATCGGCCAGCGCCACTTGCCAGCTGTCTTCGTCGATGTACATGTGGCGCTTGGCGTACACGTGCCGTTCGCTCGGCTTGACCGTGGCGACGATTTCCCAGACCCGGTGCAACTCATAGCGGGTCAGGTCCTGGTTGATGTGCCCGGCCTTGATGACATCGGTGTACTTGAGGTCTGGCGAGTCGAGCTTGTAGCTGTTGTAGGGAATGTACATCTCCTTCTTGCCGATCAGCTTCCAGTCGTAGCGATCCGGCGCGCCGGAAAACATGTCGAAGTTGTCGGTGGTGCGCAGGCCATCGGATGAGGTGCCGACACCGTCATAGGCTACTTGTGGCGCACGCCGTACCCGACGCTGGCCGGCGTTGTAGATCCAGGCCTTGCGCGGTTCCTTGACCTGATCGAGCGTCTCGTGGACCAGCAACACATTACCCGCCAGCCGCGCCGGTGCAGTCACCTCCTGCTTGAAGTAGTTGAGGACGTTATCGTCGCTACCCGGTTTCAGATCGCTGAGCAACGATGGCACGGCGACTTCGTCCTTGAAGCGGATCACCGTGAAATCACCATTGGATTGCGGTGTCGCCTGGGTGATGGTGCGACGCAGATTGCCGCCGTGGTAACGGGTGACGTGGTTCCAGATCACTTCCACGCCATTCTTCGGAATCGGGAACGCGTAATAGCGATTGCCGGTGAAGTTGGCCAGACCGTTACCGTCGTTGATCGGTGTTACGTTCAGTGCACTGCGCTTGGCCGACTCATAGATTTCTGCCGGTAACGCCACGGTACGATGGCTGGGATAGACCGGAATCCTGTAAGTCTCGGGGTAGCGCTTGAACATCGCTATCTGGCCGTCGGAAAGCTTGTCCTTGTACTTGTCGACGGTCGCTGCGGTGATCACGAACAAGGGCTTTTCGTTGGCGAATGGATCGGCCAGGAAACCCTTGCTGTCCACCGCGCCAGCGTTTTTAGGGATGCCACCGGTCCAGGCCGGAATCGAACCATCGGCATTGCCGGCTTTCTCGCCACCGAGTGGGGTCAGGCTGGTGCCAAGCTTGTTGGCTTCCTCTGGCGACACCGCGGCCATCACGTTGGCAGCCAGCAGACTCAGAGCCAGAACGGTGCCCAATTGCAGAATCATCTTTCGCATTGAATTCATCCTTTTCAGCCAGATCAGAAGTTCACACCAAAGCTCAACGCCACGAAGTCACGGTCGGTGAGGACGTTGTAGTCCCCGCCGAAAAAGTCGGTGTAGCTGAGGCTCGCGGTATAGGTGTTGCGATAGTCCGCATCGGCACCGAGGCTGATGGCCTTGGCGCCTTCGTTGAACAGGCCGTTGGGGCCATAGCCGGAGACGTCGTGGGACCACGAGAGATTGGGCCTGACGTTGATCCCGGCGATGAGGTTGTTGTAGTCGAGGATGGCCCGAGCGCGATACCCCCAAGAAGTCGAGGTCACGAAGCCGTCGGTATCGCCGTGGAAACCATACTGGCCATACACCGAGTCGCGGCCGTAGCGCAGTTTGCTGCGTGCTTCCAAACCACCGACCCGAACCACCGCCGCCTCACCCACCAACGTCAGGCGATCCGCACCGGCGACCTGATCGATGAAGTGCGTCAGGGTGCTCTGGATCTGTGTCACTTCCTTGCGGCGGTAACCCTTGTTGTCAGCCCCCGGTGACGTGGCGATGGGCGATGCCGCACCGCCTGCTATCGGATTGAGCATGGCCAGGGTCAGGTCATTGGTGTTGACCTGCACCGGGAGGTTGGGGCGGTAGCTGATTTCCCCGCTCCACGCAGTGCCGGTCGATAAGGTGGTGGCGAAGCTGGCGCCGTAGAGGCGGATGTCCTCCGGGTATTCGAGGTAATACTGGCCGCGACCGAGCATTACACTCTGGGCCAGGCCTGAACCGCTGCCGGGGGCGATTCGGTTGGCGGCGGCTACGATTCCCGGAAGGCTTGCCAGCGTGCTGAGCCCGGCAGTGGTGGTCCCGACGTTGGGGCCGCGGCTGTGGTAGTTCATGAAGTACAGGCCGTACTCGGTGTCGTCCCCCAGCCAGCGCAACGCCGTACCCCACTGTCCAGAATCCCGGGCATCACGGTCGCCGCCACGGGGAACGATCACCCCCTCTTTGCTGACCTCGAAGCCCTGGCCAAAGGCAGCCGCAATCGGCTGCAAGGGTGCAATGGCCGGGCTGGCGACGGTGTAGCCCTTGTTGCAGCCATCGGCCACCACATCGACACCAAAGAAGGTGCCGCAGTTATCGACGACCGTCTGATCCCATTCCAGTTGATAGAAGCCTTCCACGGTCAACTTCTCCGTCAGGCCCTGGGAGGCGAACAGCATGTTGACCGGGATCAGGCCCTCCTTGATCTCGGCTCCAGGGCGACGGAACGCGGACACATCGACCGGATTGATGCTGTTGATCGAGTTGCCGATGAAGGTGCTCTCACCCCAACTGACCACCTGCTTGCCGGCACGCACCGTGCCCGGCAAATCGGCGAGGGAGTAGTTGTGATAGACGAATGCGTCGAGGATTTGTCCGCCTGAAGACTTGGCGCCTTCTTTGCGATTGTGATCGCTGATGTCCTTGAATGGGCGGCTTTCATCCTTGAGCTCGAAGTCGTACCAGTACTTGCCACGCACAAACGCGCCTGTGTCGCCGTACTTCAGTTCGAGGTCGTGAATCCCCTTGAAGATCTTCGAGAAGGTTTCGCCCTTCTTGAAGTTCAGGCGCCCGTCGTCACCGGTCGAAGACTGACCGGAACCGCCATTGACGGTGCCTACCAGGGCATCATCCGCATCACGCATGCCCCAACTCGCGCCGACCGACAAAGAAGAATCGAACGTCCCCTCGATTTCCCCGATGCTGAACGAAATGGCCTGAGCCTGGGCACAGCAGCCCAATGCGACCGCGGCCGCCAGCGCCTGCGGTGTGAAGATGGCGCGCATTGTTGTTTTTGTCATGCGTCTTCCCCGGTGAGTGACAGAAGGCGTCACCCTACTGCCGGGCACCGATATCGATAAGCGCACCAAGGAGGTATTCGTGCTGTACCTCTAAAGGATGACTGGCACAGGGTCATCACCCGGACGTCGAGCAGCCGAATCCTGACTGTTGCCCGGGCTGCAACAGTGCATGTCGGGAATTGGTATTTTTCCTACAGCGCAGAGGGCTTATTCTTACCTGACTGCCACGGAGCCTGCACCGTGACTGAAAGATTTCAGATACATCGAGGATTCGGTTCATCGCCCCCGTGTTCACTGACGTTGATTTGTAGCTCCTGATCCAACGTCTTACTTTGGCCGCTGCGTTTGCAGCGGCCTTTTTTATGGGCCTCATTTTCAGCGTGGGCAAGGTCCGCTGCAGGATCTGGCTTGTCGGGTCGCCGCATCGCAGCGATGGTCGCTAACGATAACGCGTGTAACCTGGATAAACGCGGCGCACTTGAGTCCATCGCCAGCAAGCTGGCTCCTACAGGTATTGCGTGAAAAACGACGCGGACGCGGTCCTTTGTGGGAGCTGGCTTGCCTGCGATGGTCGTTAACGATAACGCGGGTGAACTGGATGAGCGCGGCGCACTGGAGTCCATCGCCAGCAAGCTGGCTCCAGGTATTGCGTGAAAAACGACGCGGGCGCGGTCCTTTGTGGGAGCTGGCTTGCCTGCGATGGTCGTTAACGATACCGCGTGAGAACTGGATGAACGCGGCGCACTGGAGTTCATCGCCAGCAAGCTGGCTCCTACATTTCTTTCAGAAAGCACTTACAAACATAGGTAAACACCTATCGCACTCGGGCCATTAAGTTGACCAGCAAGTCGGCGAACATCCTCGATTTTCGTCCGGCTTAAACTTACTTAATGCGAGTGCAACCATGAAGCCCATCAACTACAACCATTATCGCTCAACCCGAAGCTTCAACAGCCGAATACGCTTTCTGATTCTTCACTACACCGCCGCTAACTTTTCAGGTTCTGTCAGTACCCTGACCGGCCCGAATGTCAGCGCGCACTATCTGGTTCCGGATATCACCGACCCCAGCTACCTGAAAGCCGGTTATTCCGGGCAGGAAGTGTTCAACCTGGTGGATGAAAGCCATCGCGCGTGGCACGCAGGCGTCAGTCAGTGGGGCAACCGCAGCAATCTGAATGACACGTCAATCGGCATTGAGGTGGTCAACCTGGCGACTGACAACAAAGGCCAATTCACCTTCCCGCCCTATCACCCCGAGCAGATTGCTGCGATTGAACAACTGGCGCTGAACATCCTCAAGCGCTACCCGGATATCACGCCGACGCAGGTATTGGGCCACTCGGATATCTCAATCGGCCGCAAAAGCGACCCGGGGCCGATGTTTCCCTGGCAGGCGCTGTACCTGAAAGGCGTCGGCGCCTGGTTCGATGAAGCCACTCGGGACCAGTATCTGAGCCAATACACCACATCGGGCGTTCCAGGCCGAAGCGAATTGCTGGGGCTGTTCAAGTCCTATGGATACGATGTTTCGGGCGCCTCGACGGAAGGTGGTTTTCAACAGTTGGTGCGGGCATTCCAGATGCATTTTCGCCCGGAAAAATTCGATGGGAAAATGGATGCACAGACAGCCGCCAATCTGAAGGCACTGGTATTCAAATACTTTTCCGGCTGATCGATGGCATACGATTTCCAAACCGACAAATGCAGCAACCGGCAAGGTCAGTCAATGTGACCTTGCCGGCAATGTCAGAGCGAATACTTCTGCAAATTCCCCATCATTTCCTTCAGCGCTTCGATATTGTCCTTCGGATGCGCCGCACCCTCGAAGTCGCAAATCTGCTGCCAGTGCGCCGCCACGTCTTCCGGTGAGAAGCCGGCCCGTGGATCGAACCCGACGCCGAGGCTGCGCTCCCAGCGGACCTTGCCCATCCAGCCACCGCCGACTTCAAACAGACCGGAGGTTTCCTCGCAGTTCTCGCTGGCCAGGTACACCACCAGCGGGCTCACCAGTTCCGGCTTGAGCTGCTCGAAGACTTGTGGCGGGATCAGCCCTTCGGTCATGCGCGTGCCGCCGGTGGGGGCGATGGCGTTGACCAGGATGTTGTTCTTGCGGCCTTCGATGGCCAGGGTGCGGGTCAGGCCATAGAGGCCGAGCTTGGCCATGCCGTAGTTGGACTGGCCGAAATTGCCATAGATACCCGAGGTCGACGCGGTGAAAATCACCCGGCCGTAGTTCTGCTCGCGCATGTGTGGCCAGGCGGCACGGGTGACTTTGTAGGCACCTTCGACGTGGACGCGGTAAACCAGGTCCCAGTCGGCGTCTTCCATTTTGTGGAAAGTCTTGTCACGCAGGATCCCGGCGTTGTTGACCACCACGTCGACGCGACCGAAGACGTCCAGGGCGTGCTGGACCAGTTTGTCACCGTCAGTGACCGAGTCGTGGTTGGCCTCGGCGATGCCGCCGGCCTCGCGAATGTCCGCTACCACGCGGGCGGCGGCCGAAGCGTTGGCGCCTTCGCCCTGGGTCGAGCCGCCCAGGTCGTTGACCAGAACCCTGGCGCCCTGTTTGGCGAACAGCAGTGCATGCGCCCGTCCCAGGCCGCCACCGGCACCGGTGATGATCACGACTTTATCTTCGAAGCGCACAGACTCATTCATGGGGGGACTCCAGCAGGCCAAGGGACGATGAGTCGCAGTGTCCGGCACGGCGCAGCGGGTCACAATCAACACGGGGAAGGCTGAATGGTGCGCGATAAGGCTGGGGGATGATTGATAGAGATACGGACACGAACCCTGTGGCGAGGGGGCAAGCCCCCGTTCGGCTGCGAAGCAGTCGTAAAACCTGTGTCCCGGATTGAATGCCTCAGGGCCGCTTCGCGACCCGACGGGGGCAAGCCCCCTCGCCACAAAAGCCCAGCAGGTTCAACGCTGCGAATCAGGAACACGCCACCTTGCGTGGCGGCAAGAGCAGCTGATCGCGAAACGCCAGGTAATGCCTGAGGACCTCGCAGGGTGCCTCGATCTGCGGGTAGTGGCCGATGTCGGGCAATACCACGGTGTCCGCATCCGGGATCAGTTCCCGGTAACGCTCGACCATATGCGCACCGGAGATCGGATCGACCCCGCCATCGATCACTCGCAGCGGCACTTCACCGCGCTGCATCGCACTCACCCAGCGGTTGCGCCAGACCCGTCGCTCCGGAATGTAGGCGATCAACTTGTGCATGATCCTTGGCCCACGCTGGCACTCGACCAGGCTCCAGAAGTCATCCATCTGGCTTTCACTGGGACGGGTTTGCGGGCCGAAAATCTGCCGAAAGCTTCTCACCAGGCCATCACGGCTGAAGGCGCGGCCAATCATCCAGCCCAAAGGGCTGAGCAAGAGTTTTTGCATCAATACCGGGCGGTGGGTTTCCGGAAACAGCCCGCCGTTGAGAAACACACAACTGGCCAGCTCCACCCGCGACTCGTAATGCCGGGCCAGCAGTTCCTGGGCAACGCTGTCACCATAGTCGTGAGCGAACAGGTGCACCGGCTGCTCGACATTCAGGTGTTCAAGCAGTGCCTGTTGCAGATCCGCTTGCTCCAGCAGGCTGTATTCGTGATTCGCCGGTTTGGCCGAATCGCCGAAGCCGAGCATGTCGCAAGCGATCACGCGAAAGCGCTGGGTCAATGGCTGCCACAGGTAATGCCAGTCCCAACTGGCGGACGGAAAACCGTGAATCAGCAACAGCGGCTCACCCTGCCCCGCCGTCCAGTAACGGATGCTGTGGCCACGGAAGACGAACGTCTGGCTGCGTTTGCGCCAGACACACAGAGGAATCTCGGCGAGTGCCATTAGAGTTTATAACCCGGGTCCAGTTTATCGAGCTTGCGCAGCAGCGCCGGCCACGCCAGCGCTCCGCCCATTCCTTGAGCACTTCTGGTGACACCCGCGATCATGGCTTTGGCGCCGGCCAGAATCTGCGGCTCGATGGCAATCAGTTCAGCCGCACCGTTTTGCGCCATGACTTGAATGTCGCAGGCACGTTGAAAGGTAAACATCATCAGGAACGTATCGGCGATGGTGCTGCCGCAGGTCAGCAGACCGTGGTTATGCAGCATCAGGAAATTGTTTTCACCGAGGTCGGCCTGCAGCCGCACCTTCTCTTCATGGTTGAGCGCCACACCTTCGTAGGCATGGTAGGCCAGGCTGGAAAGCACGAACAACGATTGTTGGCTGATCGGCAGAACGCCCTGCTTCTGTGCCGAGACCGCCACCCCTGAAGCCGTGTGGGTGTGCAGCACACAAACAACATCGTGACGCACTTCATGCACGGCGCTGTGGATGGTGTAGCCCGCCGGATTGATCTCGTAAGGACTGTCCATCAGCTTGTTGCCGGCCTGATCCACCTTGACCAGGCTCGACGCGGTCATTTCGTGAAACATCAAACCGAATGGGTTGATCAGGAAATCTTCGGTGCCGGGTACCTTGGCGGAGATGTGGGTAAAGATCAGGTCATCCCAACCGTGTTGGGCGACCAGGCGATAACAGGCCGCCAGGTCAACGCGAGTCTGCCACTCGGCAGCACTGACCAGGTCTTTGACACTGTGTGGCGATTGGACGGGAGCGACAGTCACGGCAAGGAGCCTCGGTGTTTTTTTATTATGGAGTGTTTCCTATGTTTACCGAGTCTAGTCAGCCCTTGAGGTTCGTGTAGTTGCATTAGCAGCCAGCTTGATGTCCCAGCGAGTCAGTTGCCCTGTTGCCCTGGATCCATGTCAAACGACCGGCGCCAGCAAGGGGCTGACAGGCCGCCTTTGCCGCACTGTCAGAACCCTGACTGGCGTTGATGGCGGGTTATCCGTCACTCGCGCAGTGCGCTGATCAGCTCCGCCAGCCAAGGCTCGGCGTCCGTTTCGGGGGTCACGCTTTCGCTGGCATCCAGGCGTAGCATTGGCAGCACTTCGCGAATGCCCAGTTCACCGAACAATTCACGCATCTGCTCGCCGCCGCCACAAAAAGTATCGCCATAACTCGCATCGCCCAATCCGATCACTGCCCCCGGCAAACCGCGCCAGGCCGCTGGCAATTGATCACGAATGGTCGAATACAGCGGTTGCAGGTTGTCCGGCAACTCGCCCATGCCGGTGGTCGAGGTCACCGCCAGAAAGGCTTCGGGGCCAAACGCCTGGATATCGGCGAGGGTCGCACGCGGGTTGTGCCAGGTTTCAAAACCGGCGGCTTTCAACAGGCTGGCGGCGTGGCGGGCAACTTCTTCGGCCGTGCCGTACACCGAGCCGGAAATGATGGCGACTTTCATCAATCTGATCCTGAATCCGAGTAAAAGACCCGGATATTAACACCACAGTCGTGATTATTCTTTTAGAATGCAATTGACAATCAATCAGGAAAGGATGCTTCGATGATTAATGCTCAACTGCTGCAAATGGTGATCAACGCCTCTAACGACGGCATCGTGATTGCCGAAAAGGAAGGCGATCAGGACAAAATCCTCATCTACGTCAACCCCGCGTTCGAACGCCTGACGGGCTACTCCAGCGAAGAGATCCTCTATCAGGATTGTCGTTTCCTGCAGTCGGGGGATCGCGACCAGAACGCCCTGCCGTTGATTCGCGACGCCTTGAACCGAGAAGGTTCCTGCCGGGAAATACTGCGCAACTACCGCAAGGACGGCACACCGTTCTGGAATGAGCTGTCCCTTTCAACGGTGAAAAATCCAGCGGACGGGCAAACCTACTTTGTCGGTGTGCAGAAAGACGTCACCGTGCAAGTCAAGGCGCAACAGCGCGTGGCTCAACTGGAGGGGCAAGTCGCTGAACTCCAGGCCGAGCTTGCCGCGCTCAAGGCGACGAACGGCGCAAACGAAACTCAGAATTAATGGTCAGTAACTACAATCACCAATGACTTTGTAATTATATCTTTCGAGCTGGCCATGCAACGCGACGCGCTCCTGACCCAGGATGAGCTGGATTTCATCCAGACCATGCAACACAACCCGCAACTCAATGTGCGGGATGCGACGTCGAGCCTGCTCGTCAACGGTGGATCGCAAATCCGTGACCTGCTCACCCGCCTGGCGGCCCATGAGCAGGTCACCATTCAAGCCAGCTTCGAAAACCAGCAAATAACCTTCCCCCTGCACCTGGTGGAAGACGAGTTCCATGCGATGCATTTGCGTCTCGGCGTGCCGAGCATCTATGAAGACGGGCCCATGGTCCGGCCTTGGCGCCTGGTACTGGACGAGCCGGTAGCGCTGGAAAACGCCCAGGGTCAACCCGGTACTCTGTGGGTACACGAAGTGTCGTGCAAAGGGGTTTTGCTGGAGGTTCGCAACAAGACCAAGCCACCGAAGCATTTCGCCTTGTGGTTCAGCCCTTCAGGCTATGAGCGGATTGCCTTGCGCGGCACCTTCGAGAAAGAAAACGAACAGGGCTTCTACGCCTATCAACTGAACCAGAGCGATACGGACGAAGCCGAGCGTCTGCGCCAGTTCATCCTGCAACAGCATCGTTTGACCCACCCAACGCTGCATCTCTGAACCTCAAGTATCCAGATTTCCCGCCAGGAACTGCTTCAGACGCTGGCTCATGTCCTTCCCTTCATTGCCCAGGCAACCGATCGATGACCCGGCCAGGCTTTCCTGCGCCAGGTCGGAAGCATCTCCAGCCAACAACAATCGACACTCCAGGCCCAAGGCCAGGCGATTCAAGCGCCGTGGTAACTCGGCATTCGGCACCTGATTGGAAAACAATACCAGTGCCATGGGTTTGATCCTTTCACACATCAGCGCCAGTTCCTCGAATGGCTGGCCTATGTTCAATACGCGAATGGCTGATGGTCCGGAACTCAGGAACAGGGCGGCAACCAACAGCTCCAGCTCCCGGCAGTGACCATCCAGGGCACAGATGACCACGCGACGCGGCTGCTTCTCGCGCGTCAACAGCAAGCGCTGCACGACCCGCGAACGCAGAAAACCATCCAGGAACAGCCACTCGCTGGTTACGCCGAACTGGTCCTGGCTTTGCAACAACTGCTTCCAGACGGGGATCAGAATGTCCTGAAATACCACCGGCAGGGTGTAGCTGGAAAAGATTTGCCCGTAGACCTGCTCCAGCTGAAGGTCGTCAAACCCGTTGACCGCTGCAAGAACCTGTTGCCGCCACTGTGCGTAATCGGCTTCCACGAGGTTGTTGGGAATGATGTGCGACAACGCTTGGAGCGGCTCGGTCCTGGCCAGGATCTTGCCGACCCTGCTGACCGCAACACCGCGCTCTATCCAGCCGAGGATGCTGCGAACGCGCTCAATATCGGCCATCGAATACAGTCGATGCCCGCTATCGGTGCGTGTTGGAACAATGAGGCCATAACGTCGCTCCCAGGCGCGAAGCGTGACCGGGTTGACACCTGTCAGTCGCGCCACCTCACGAATGGGAAAAAGCTCTTCCTGTTCGAGCGCGACGGCCTGCGTGGATCCTGAAGCGACGTCTGTAAGTATGGGCATCCTGTTGAAACATCCCTGTATCGTCCGTCCGATATTCTAACGCCCCCGCCCCGTAAAGTTTCCGTAAAAAATCGATACTGCGAAGGAACGGGTAAACGTCACAGACGCCACGGGCAGAATCAGGAATAATCCTTGCTTGTTTCAAGTCGCAGCCCACCACCCCGGTGCTGCGCCTGGCGAAGCGCCTATCCGGAGCGACGCAATGCCTTATGGAGATACACAATGTCTACCCCACCCGTCACGCTGATGGTTGCGCGCCGCGTTGCCAATGGACGTTATCAGGACCTGATCGCCTGGCTGCGCGAAGGCGAGCAATTGGCCACCGACTTTCCCGGCTACCTCGGCTCCGGCGTACTCGCACCGCCGCCCGAGGACGACGAATTCCAGATCATTTTCCGCTTCGCCGACGAACAGACTCTGCACGCCTGGGAACATTCCGTCTCTCGCAGCGCCTGGCTCGGACGCGGCAGCGACCTGTTCGCCCACCCGACAGAACACCGGGTCAGCGGTATCGAAGGCTGGTTTGGCGTCGCCGGCCAACGCCCGCCGCGCTGGAAACAGGCCGTGGCGATCTGGCTGGCATTCTTTCCGGTCTCGCTGCTGTTCAACTTTGTGCTGGGGCCGCTGATCAGTGACATGAGCCTGCTGCCGCGGGTGTTCATCAGCACGCTGTGCCTGACGCCGCTGATGGTTTACTTGTTCATTCCGTTGTCGACCCGTTTGCTGGCCAATTGGCTGAACAGTGCGCCAGCTCGACCGCTGCCCGCAGAACCCACCGTCCAAAATCGCTGATCCCCCTGTGGGAGCGAGCTTGCTCGCGATGAGGGCGTGTCAGTCAACATATGTGTCGTCTGACAGTCCGCAATCGCGAGCAAGCTCGCTCCCACAGTTGTTTCCCCCCGCAATAGGTAGAGCGCTGCCGTCGCTGGTATAGTTTTGCTCTCACCGCGACGCGAGCCGTTCATGACTTCTTCCGCAGCCCCTATCCTGATTACCGGCGCCGGCCAGCGTGTCGGCCTGCACTGCGCCCGGCGATTGCTGGAAGACGGCCATCGCGTGATTTTCAGCTACCGCAGCGAGCGGCCCGGCGTACAAGCCCTGCGCGACCTGGGAGCCACCGCCGTGTTCGCGGACTTCGCCAGCGAGGCCGGGATCCTCGCCTTCATCAGTGAACTGAAAACCCACACCGACTGTTTGCGGGCGATTGTCCACAACGCCTCCGAATGGCTGGCCGAAACACCGGACACTGACGCCGCCGCATTCACCCGCATGTTCAGCGTGCACATGCTGGCGCCCTACCTGATCAACCTGCATTGCGCCGATCTGCTGCAACGCTCAAGTCCCGCAGACATCGTGCACATCAGCGATGACGTGACCCGCAAGGGCAGCAGCAAGCACATTGGCTATTGCGCCAGCAAAGCCGGACTCGACAGCCTGACCCTGTCCTTCGCCGCCAGGTACGCGCCGGACATCAAGGTCAACGGGATTGCGCCGGCCCTGCTACTGTTCAACCCTGAAGACGACGCGGCCTACCGCGCCAAGGCACTGGCCAAGTCCGCGCTGGGCATCGAGCCTGGCTGCGAAGTGATCTACCAGAGCCTGCGCTATCTGCTCGACAACCCTTATGTCACCGGCACCACCCTGACCGTCAATGGCGGAAGGCACATCAAATAAGTGTCCCGCGAGGATTTTCCATGACGTTATCCCTGCCCCAGAATTATCGAGAGATCCTCATCGGCCTCGGTGAGAATCCCGACCGCGAAGGCCTGCTCGACACCCCGGCGCGCGCAGCCAAAGCCATGCAGTACCTTTGCCATGGTTACGAGCAAAGTGTCGAAGAGATCGTCAATGGCGCGCTGTTCGCCTCCGACAACGATGAAATGGTGATCGTCGACAACATCGAACTGTATTCGCTTTGCGAACACCACATGCTGCCCTTCATCGGCAAGGCGCATGTGGCTTATATTCCAACCGGCAAGGTGCTGGGGCTGTCGAAGATCGCGCGGCTGGTGGACATGTTCGCCCGGCGCCTGCAGATCCAGGAAAACCTCACCCGGCAAATCGCCGACGCCGTGCAACAGGTGACCGGTGCGGCAGGCGTCGCAGTGGTCATCGAAGCGCAGCACATGTGCATGATGATGCGCGGCGTCGAGAAACAGAATTCGACCATGAACACCTCCGTGATGCTCGGCGCCTTCCGCGAGTCGAGCAACACCCGCCAGGAGTTCCTGCAATTGATTGGACGGAGCAAGTAGCAATGCCACAACTTCAGCCAGGCATGGCACGTATCCGGGTCAAAGACCTGTGCCTGCGTACCTTCATCGGCATCAATGAGGATGAAATCCTCAACAAGCAGGATGTGCTGATCAACCTCACCATTCTGTACGCGGCCCAGGAAGCGGTGCGTGACAACGACATCGATCACGCGCTGAACTACCGCACGATCACCAAGGCGATCATCGCCCACGTGGAAGGCAACCGCTTTGCGCTGCTCGAACGCCTGACCCAGGAAATTCTCGACCTGGTGATGGCCAACGCATCGGTGCTTTACGCCGAAGTCGAGGTCGACAAGCCCCACGCGCTGCGATTCGCCGAGTCGGTGTCGATAACGCTTGCAGCGAGCCGCTAGCTACAAGCTTCAAGCGCCAAGCTGTAAACTTGGACTCAACGCCAATCATCTGGCAGCTTCAAGCTTGCCGCTTGCAGCTGTCTCGCAGAGACCCCCATGACCGATCAACAACGCCTGGAACTCGAAGCCGCCGCCTTTCGTCGGCTGGTGGCCCACCTGGACAGCCGCAAGGATGTACAGAACATCGACCTGATGAACCTCTCGGGCTTCTGCCGCAACTGCCTGTCCAAGTGGTACAAGGCGGCGGCGGATGAGCGCCAGATCGACGTCAGCCTGGACGAAGCCCGCGAAGTGGTTTACGGCATGCCGTACGCCGAATGGAAAGCCCAATATCAGCAAGAAGCCAGCGCCGAACAACAGGCGGCGTTCGCCAAAGGAAAACCCAATGAGTGATTTGAACACCCTGCGCGCCAGCCTCAACAGCGGCGAACACGCCTTCGCCGATACCCTGGCGTTCATTGCAGACGGCTACGACTACCAGCCTCAGGCCTTCAACAACGGCGGTGTGGAAAACGCGGCCGGGCAGAACGAAGGCTCGTGCAAGACCCTGGGCCTGGCGCTGCTCGAAGGCTTGAGCGATGAAGAAGCCCTGTTGGCGTTCGGCGAGCATTACCGCTCGGTGCTGGCAACGCCAGAAGGCAGCGACCACGGCAACATCCGTGCGCTGATTGCCCACGGCCTGGCGGGTGTGAAGTTCACCCAACAGCCGCTGACACGCCGCTGATTTGATTTGTAGGAGCGAGCCCGCTCGCGATGGACTGAAGAACGCCACGGGGTGTCAGGCTCCCAGCGTCATCGAACACCACCATCGCGAGCAAGCTCGCTCCTACAGAGGTTTTGCGTTCATGGCGCGGAATTGATCACAAGCACAACCCGACTTTTAAGATTGACCCGGCAACTTTATTTCGTTTGCCCCGCAGCACCGCTCACGGCTTAGATAAAAAGAAGTCCTCCTTCTTCCGAGCCGGTCATTCATGCGCAGCGAAACCATCAGCCAGTCGATCAACATCGTTCACCCTGTCACGCTCAGCCACGGCAAGAATGCCGAGGTCTGGGACACCGATGGCAAACGCTACATCGACTTTGTCGGTGGCATTGGCGTGCTGAACCTCGGCCATTGCCATCCGCGCATCGTCGAGGCCATTCGCGAACAAGCCACGCGGCTGACCCACTACGCGTTCAACGCGGCGCCCCATGTGCCTTACCTCGAACTGATGGACCGCCTCAGTGCGTTCATGCCGGTGGGTTACCCGGTCAGCGGCATGCTCACCAACAGCGGCGCGGAAGCGGCGGAAAACGCCCTGAAGATCGTCCGTGGCGCCACCGGTCGCAGCGCGGTGATCGCCTTCGACGGCGCATTCCACGGCCGCACGCTGGCCACGCTCAACCTCAATGGCAAAGTGGCGCCCTACAAACAGAAAATCGGCGTGCTGCCGGGGCCGGTGTATCACCTGCCCTTTCCCGGCCCGGACAACGGCGTGACCTGCGCCGAAGCCCTCAAAGCCATGGAGCGCCTGTTCAGCGTCGAGATCGATGTCGAAGACGTCGCCTGCTTTATCGTTGAACCGGTGCAGGGCGAAGCGGGCTTCCTGGCCATGGACGTCGAGTTCGCCCAGGCGCTGCGCAAGTTCTGCGACGACAAGGGCATTGTGCTGATCGCCGATGAAATCCAGTCCGGCTTCGGCCGCACCGGCCAGCGTTTCGCATTCTCACGGCTGGGCATCGAGCCGGATCTGATCTTGCTTGGCAAAAGCATCGCTGGCGGCGTGCCGCTGGGGGCGGTGGTCGGACGCAAATCGCTGCTGGATAACCTGCCCAAGGGCGGACTCGGTGGCACTTACTCGGGCAACCCCATCGCCTGCGCCGCCGCGCTGGCGACCCTCGATGAAATGACCGATGCCAACCTGCACGCCTGGGGCAAACAACAGGAAGAAGCGATTGTCGGCCGCTATGAAACCTGGCGCTTGAACAACCTGACGCCGTATCTGGGCCGCCTGACCGGTGTAGGTGCGATGCGTGGTATCGAGCTGATCAACGCCGATGGCTCGCCCGCCCCGGCACAATTGACCCAACTGCTGGCTTTGGCGCGGGATGCAGGCCTGCTGCTGATGCCCAGTGGCAAATCGCGGCACATCATTCGCTTGCTGGCGCCATTGACCATCGAGGCTGCGGTGCTGGAAGAAGGGCTGGATATTCTTGAAGCCTGCCTGGCAAAACTGACCTGAACACTATCCCTGTGGGAGCGGGCTTGCTCGCGAAAGCGGTGGATCAGCCGGCATCAATGTTGAATGACACACCGCCTTCGCGAGCAAGCCCGCTCCCACACCGGAGTGTTATCAAGCATTAAATCGTGGGCATAAAAAAACCGGCCGAGGCCGGTTTTTTACCAAAACAGAATCAAGCGTTCTGCAGATTGTCGAGGTAACGCTCGGCATCCAGTGCCGCCATGCAACCGGCACCAGCCGAGGTGATGGCCTGACGGTACACGTGGTCGGCCACGTCACCGGCGGCGAAGATGCCTTCGAGGTTGGTGGCGGTGGCGTTGCCGTCACGGCCACCCTGCACGACCAGGTAACCGTCTTTCAACGTCAGCTGGCCTTCGAACAGCGAAGTGTTCGGAGTATGGCCGATGGCGATGAACACGCCGTCGACTTTCACTTCGTCGAAGCTGCCGTCGTTGTTCTTCAGGCGGGCACCGGTCACGCCCATGTTGTCGCCCAGCACTTCGTCCAGGGTCGCGTTCAGCTTCAGCTCGATCTTGCCTTCGGCAACACGGGCGTTCAGCTTGTCGATCAGGATCTTCTCGGCGCGGAAGGTTTCGCGACGGTGGATCAGGGTGACTTTGCTGGCAATGTTGGCCAGGTACAGGGCTTCTTCGACAGCGGTGTTGCCACCGCCGACCACAGCCACCGGCTTGTTGCGATAGAAGAAACCGTCGCAGGTTGCGCAGGCGGAGACGCCTTTGCCCATGAACGCTTCTTCCGATGGCAGGCCCAGGTAACGGGCGCTGGCGCCGGTGGCGATGATCAGGGCGTCGCAGGTGTAAGTCGCACTGTCACCGGTCAGGGTGTACGGCTTGGCAGCGAAGTCCACGGCATTGATGTGATCGAAAACGATCTCGGTTTCAAAGCGCTCGGCGTGCTCGCGCATCCGCTCCATCAGCGCCGGGCCGGTCAGGCCGTGGACATCGCCCGGCCAGTTGTCGACTTCGGTGGTGGTGGTCAGTTGACCGCCGGCCTGCATGCCGGTGATCAGCAGCGGCTTGAGGTTGGCACGGGCGGCATAGACCGCGGCGCTGTAACCGGCAGGGCCGGAACCGAGAATAATCACTCGCGAATGACGGACTTCAGACATGACCTGCTCCTGTTGACCGGCCCGGAACACCTGGCGCGGAACGCCGGATTGCCGGCTGGAATAAAAAAGAACGGTTGAAAGCACTAGGGGAAGGCTTGAACCCGACCGTCCTGTAAAAAGATTGGGTGCAGCGTATCGAGGGGGCGAAGATTAAGGAAATACGGTTTAACAATCCAGCTCATAGGTGGTCTCTATGCAATCTGCCCGACGATATCGACGTCTTTGTTACAGTGAATGTCGATACCGCCACCGCGCTTTCGCCTGTGAAGCAAAGCCGGTAAGGTCGGCGCGTTTACCCTCTGCCCGGAGCACCTTATGCCCGCCCCTGTTCTGTCCGGCCCGCAATACCTGCGTGAAGGCCTCAAGCTGGTGCTGAGCCCCAGCCTGCGTTTGTTTGTGTTGCTGCCCCTGGCGATCAACCTGGTGCTGTTCGTCGGATTGATCTACCTGGCCGGCCATCAATTCAGCCTGTGGGTCGACACACTGATGCCGTCCCTGCCCGACTGGCTGAGTTTTCTCAGCTACATCCTCTGGCCGCTGTTCGTGGTGCTCGTCGTGCTGATGGTGTTCTTCACCTTCACCCTGCTTGCCAACGTCATTGCCGCGCCATTCAACGGCTTCCTCGCGGAGAAAGTTGAGGTGGTGGTGCGCGGCACCGATGATTTTCCGGCGTTCAGCTGGGGCGAACTGATTGCGATGATCCCGCGCACCCTGGCCCGGGAAATGCGCAAGCTCGGCTACTTCCTGCCGCGGGCGATCGGGCTGTTCATCCTCTCGTTCATCCCGGTGGTCAACATCATCGCCGCGCCGCTGTGGCTGTTGTTCGGGGTGTGGATGATGGCGATCCAGTACATCGACTACCCGGCGGACAACCACAAGCTGGGCTGGAACGAGATGCTTGGCTGGCTGCGCGAGAAGCGCTGGCAGAGCATGAGTTTTGGCGGGATTGTTTATCTGGTGTTGCTGATTCCGGTGGTCAACATCCTGATGATGCCGGCCGCCGTGGCCGGTGCAACGCTGTTCTGGGTACGTGAGCGCGGCGTCCAAACGCTGACAACCCCCGTAAAGTAAAAACGCCATCCAGCAGTCAACTGGCGTGATCACGCAATCACCTGCGGACGAAGGCCTGTCACTGGTAGTACTAATCCTTCCCGGGGAAGTCAGATGAAAACTGCGGCAAGAGTATTTCTCTTGCCGCAGGCCTCACAACTGACTCACGTTCCACCCGCCAAAGACTCTTCGTCCACAAACAGACGTGAACAACTGAAAATGGCGAGGGCGCAACGCTTGGTGTTATCAGTTATTAGTGGCATATCTTACTGCACGACAAACTCGATTTGACCGCTTGGGTCAGAAGGCTTGCCTCCAATAACTTGCCGCACTTTGACATGCTTGACACCTTTATCCCAAACGCGGCTGAAACTCCAAGTTAATCCAAGAGGAGCTATTGTAGCGTAGCCTAAAACGCTAAAATCATGATTCAGCAATTCAACCCTTTCCGCTCTGTCGGAACAAGTGCCTTCGATGACAATCACACCTTCGGAATAACGACTCCCGTCTCTTGGGTAAGTAATATGTGGAGCGCCCAAGGGTGAAATGACATAGAAGTATTTTTGACTAGTTGAGACGGAAGGCACACCAGCAACACTCTGGCGCGCCCTTACAGCCTTAGTACCTTCATCCCAGTTGCGACTGTAATACCAGCTTTCTCCACTCACTACGGCAGAGCCCAGCTTACTGTCGTCACGGTTTAGTACGTCAACTGTTGCCCCCTGCAAACACCCCCCCTCAATAAACACCCGCCCTGGAGCGTGAACAGTTCCATTTAAAGGATATTTAATCGTCGGCACGGGCGTGCTGGCCTCTGCTGCCTCACTTGAACCTGGATTAACTTTCGATTGTTCTACCATCATTAATATTCCTTTTTATCCGGCAAAATTGCCTGTGACGCAGAACCATCTTTACGCTAATTAAAAACAAAGGCACCTATTACAACTGGCAGCCCCGATAAGCGATCATCAATCTCACCGATACTGAGCGAAGCTAATATTCCTATAGCACACCCTCTAAACACCTAATCTCGCCAACGAAACAAAAAGCGAACGAACAACAAAATATTACGTCCCCTACTCCAACCTGTTAGTTCTTACTGATGTGTGGAGGGCCAGCGGACCTGGGACTAACCAAACGCAGCACCCAGCTATAAATCCTTGTCCGTGACCGCCCGTGCCATCGCTCACTCCCTCGCAATCCCGTGGTGGTAAAAGTCTGCCTGGGGTCATGAATCCATCATCCAGCTGTCACACTGACGACATGGCCCCAGCCGACACTGGGGTCATGACGACAGCTCTGCATATCACCCTGATCACCGAAACCTTCCCTCCGGAAATCAACGGCGTGGCCAATACCCTGGGTCGCTTGTGCGACGGTTTGCGCGCGCGCGGGCATCAGGTGGAACTGGTGCGACCACGCCAGGGCTGCGACCAGCAGTTGGGCAGCGACGATGAATTGCTGCTGTGCCGCGGCTGGCCGCTACCAGGCTATCCCGGCCTGCAATGGGGTCAGTCGTCGATGCACAAGCTGCTGCGGCGCTGGACACGTCACCGCCCGGACGTGCTCTACATTGCCACCGAGGGTCCGTTGGGCCTGTCGGCCTTGCGTGCGGCGCGGCGCCTGGGAATTTCCGTGGTCAGCGGGTTTCACACCAATTTCCAACAGTACTCCAACCAGTACGGCCTTGGTTTGCTCACGCGCCTGCTGACTCACTACCTGCGCTGGTTCCACAACCGCTCGACCATGACCCTGGTGCCCAGCGTCAGTCAGCGCATGGAGCTGGAACGACGGCATTTCGAACGACTGGCGTTGCTCTCCCGAGGGGTCGACAGTGAGTTGTTTCACCCGGCTAAACGACTCAGTGCCCTGCGCGAGCAATGGGGACTGACCGAGGAAGACATCGCCGTCATTCACGTCGGACGCCTGGCCCCGGAAAAGAATCTTGGCCTGCTCAAACGCACCTTCAATACCCTCAAGACCAGTTATCCCCAGCGCACCCTGAAACTGATCGTGGTCGGCGACGGTCCGCAGCGCCTGGAACTGCAAAACGAAATGCCCGAGGCGATTTTCTGCGGCACCCAGCGGGGTGAAGCCCTGGCCTGCCACTACGCATCGGGCGATGTGTTTCTGTTTCCTAGCCTGACCGAAACCTTCGGCAATGTGGTGCTTGAAGCACTGGCCTCGGGGCTCGGCGTGGTGGCCTACGATCAGGCGGCGGCGGCCCAGCATATTCGCCATGGCTACAACGGTGTGTTGGCGATGCCGGGGGATGAAGAAGCGTTCTGCGATGCAGCGGCATGGCTGCTGGAGGACAGGGAGGCCTTGCGCAATGTGCGACTCAATGCACGCCAGCATGCCAGCCGCCAGGGCTGGGCGACGATCATCGAGCAGTTCGAAGGACAGTTGCGCGGGGCTTGTGCCGGGGAGATGGTGATGCCGAATGCACCGATTGTTCCCTGATTTTGTACTGCTCTTTAGTCAGTCTTCGCGAGCAAGCCCGCTCCCACATTGGTTCTGTGTCGTACACAAATCCCTTGTGGGAGCGGGCTTGCTCGCGAAAGCGTAAGGCCAGACGCCGCTTAAACCAGCGTCATCAACGCCTCACGACTGAACGGCAGGATGTCTTCCTCACGACCGTCGCGCACTTTCTGTGCCCAGTCCGGGTCCACCAGCAACGCACGACCGACCGCCACCAGGTCGAACTCATCGTTGTTCAGGCGCTCCAGCAGTTTTTCCAGGCTGGCCGGCTGTGCCACCTTGTCGGTGTTGACCATGAACTGCAGGAACTCGCCATCCAGGCCGACGCTGCCCACGGTGATGGTCGGCTTGCCGGTGAGTTGGCGGGTCCAGCCAGCCAGGTTCAGCTCGGAACCGTCGAACTCCGGCTCCCAGAAGCGGCGGGTCGAGCAGTGGAAAATATCCACGCCGGCATCGGCCAACGGCTTGAGGAACTCGCCCAGTGCCTCCGGGGTTTGCACCAGACGCGCGGTATAGTCCTGCTGCTTCCACTGCGAGAAACGGAAGATGATCGGGAAGCCTTCACCGACCGCGGCACGCACGGCCTGAATCAATTCAATGGCGAAGCGCGAACGATTGGCCAGGCTGCCGCCGTATTCGTCGGTACGCTGGTTGCTGCCTTCCCAGAAGAACTGGTCGACCAGGTAACCGTGGGCACCGTGGATTTCCACGCCATCCATGCCGATGCTCTGGGCGTCCTTGGCAGCCTGGGCGAACGCGGCGATCACGTCCTGGATATCCTGTTGGGTCATGCCGTGCACAACGACCTGGCCGTCCTTGATTTTTTCCGACGGGCCATAGCCTGGCACGCTGGCGTCCGGCTCGGTGCCGATACGACGTACGCTGCCCACGTGCCACAACTGCGGAACGATCTTGCCGCCTTCGGCGTGAACGGCGTCGACGACTTTCTTCCAGCCGGCCAGCGCCGCTTCACCATAGAAATGCGGAACGTTCGGGTAGCCGTTGGAAGCCTTGTGACCGACGGTGGTGCCTTCAGTGATGATGAGGCCAACGCCTGCAGCGGCGCGGCGACGGTAGTATTCGATCACTTTGGAATTCGGCACGCCGCCCGGAGAAAAGGAGCGGGTCATCGGCGCCATGACGACACGGGTCGGCAACTCGAGAGTGCCGAGGTGGAACGGTTTGAACAGGGCTTTTACGGGCATGGGACGCTCCACGGAAGAATGACTTTATGACGGTGATAATATGGAGAGCCCAACGCATTGAACAGCATTATTGATTTCGGTGATTAACAATCAAAAGACAGAAAGCAAAAGATCGCAGCCTTCGGCAGCTCCTACACAGGATCGTAGGAGCTGCCGAAGGCTGCGATCTTTTGATCTTGATCTATGGCTTAACTCAGCGCTTTTTCAATCGCATGAACAATGGTCGGATCATCCGGCGCCGTACGTGGCGAGAACCGCGCCAGTACGCGGCCGTCCTTGCCCAGCAGGAACTTCTCGAAGTTCCAGGTGATATCGCCGGGGAATTCCGCGCCCTCGCCCGCCAGCAAGCGGTACAACTGATGACGGTCATGCCCGTTGACTTCCAGCTTGCTGGACAACGGGAAGGTCACCCCATAGTTGAGGCTGCAGAAATCCTTGATCTCCTGCTCGGTCCCCGGTTCCTGCCCGGCAAACTGGTTGCACGGCAGGCCCAACACGCTGAAGCCTTTGGCCTTGTATTGTTGGTAGAGGTTTTCCAGCGCCGCGTATTGCGGGGTCAGGCCGCATTTGGAGGCGACGTTGACCACCAATACGACTTGGCCTTTGAAAGGCGCCAGAGGTAGCTCCTGTCCATCCAGGGCTGTCAATTTAAGGTCGTGAAAAGCACTCATGGCGTACTCCAGATTCCCGTGTTCTTCTCGAAACAGCCACTTGGCGGTGTCGTCAGGGACAGCCGCAGACTAAAAAGGCGCCCTCGGGGCGCCTCTCCAGTTATCTGAGCTTAGCGCAGAAATCAGTGGTGATGGCCACCTTCGCCATGGACGTGGCCATGAGCGATTTCTTCCTGGCTGGCGTCACGGATGGCAACGATCTTGACCTGGAAATTCAGGCGCTGACCGGCCAACGGGTGGTTGCCGTCAACGGTCACGTCGTCGCCGTCCAGATCACGGATGGTCACGATCTGCATCTGGCCGTCCGGAGCGGAAGCGTGGAACTGCATGCCCACTTCCAGCTCATCGACGCCTTCGAACATGCTGCGGCTCAGGGTGCTGACCAGTTCGGCCGCGTATTCGCCGTAAGCGTCTTCAGGTTCAACGGCTACGGTCAGCTCGTCGCCGACAGCCTTGCCTTCCAGAGCCTTTTCCAGACCCGGGATGATGTTGCCTGCGCCTTGCAGGTAGACCAGCGGCGCGCCGCCGGCGGAGCTGTCGATGACCTCACCAGCGTCGTTGGTCAGGGTATAGTCGATGGAGACAGCCTTATTGGCGGCGATCAGCATGGGGCGAAACCTTTTGTATAGGAATATAGAAAGGCCCAGTTTAGCGAAGCAATCGACCGAAAGCGAACACAACCCGGACAAACGGGATTCGACGGTCACAGGCTTCCATCAGGACGAGGACGGCCACTGGGTGGCCGAACTTTCCTGCGGCCACACCCAACACCTGCGGCACCAGCCGCCATGGCAATCCCGCGCCTGGGTCATGGACCCTGTGTTGCGCCAGGAAAAAATAGGCCAGCCCTTTGATTGCGGTTGGTGCGCACAAGGCACGGTTAGCGATAACCTTGGCGACTGAATTTCGGTAATCGACCAGCCATAGGTCGTGACCATTGCCATGCACCTTCCAGAGAATCCGCATGCAAACTTTTTTTATCGCGCCCACCGATTTTGGTGTGGGTCTGACCTCCATCAGCCTCGGGCTGGTGCGTACCCTTGAGCGCGCCGGGCTCAAGGTCGGCTTTTTCAAACCGATTGCCCAGCCGCATCCGGGCGACACGGGCCCGGAACGTTCCACCGAACTGGTGGCGCGTACCCACGGCTTGAAACCGCCTCAGCCACTGGGCCTGGCCCATGTCGAGCGCATGCTCGGCGACGGCCAGCTCGATGAGTTGCTCGAAGAAATCATCACCCTGTATCAGCAGGCGGCCATCGGCAAGGACGTGCTGATCGTCGAAGGCATGGTGCCGACCCGCAGCGCCAGCTACGCCGCGCGGGTCAACCTGCACCTGGCCAAGAGCCTCGACGCCGAGGTGATCCTGGTCTCGGCACCGGAAAACGAAGTGCTGACCGAACTCTCCGGTCGCGTCGAGTTGCAGGCGCAATTGTTCGGCGGCCCGAAAGATCCGAAAGTCCTCGGCGTGATCCTCAACAAGGTCAAGACCGAGGAAAGCATGGAGGCCTTCGCCACGCGCCTGAAGGAGCATTCGCCGTTGCTGCGCAGTGGTGATTTCCGCTTGCTCGGCTGCATTCCGTTCCAGCCGGAACTGAACGCGCCGCGCACCCGCGACGTCGCCGACCTGATGGGCGCGCAAGTGCTCAACGCCGGTGATTATGAAACCCGGCGCATGACCAAGATCATCATTTGCGCCCGCACCATGCGCAACACCGTGGAGTTGCTCAAGCCCGGCGTGCTGGTGGTGACCCCCGGCGACCGCGACGACATCATCCTCGCCGTCAGCCTCGCGGCCTTGAACGGCGTGCCGCTGGCCGGCCTGCTGCTGACCAGCGACACCCTGCCCGACCCGCGCATCATGGACCTGTGCCGCGGCGCCCTGCAGGCCGGGCTGCCGGTGCTGTCGGTGAGTACCGGCTCCTATGACACCGCCAACCTGCTCAATGGCCTGAACAAGGAAATCCCCATCGACGACCGCGAGCGCGCCGAAATCATCACCGATTTCATCGCTGGCCATCTCGATGCCAACTGGTTGCACCAGCGCTGCGGTACACCGCGCGAGATGCGCCTGTCGCCAGCGGTGTTCCGCTATCAATTGATCCAGCGCGCCCAGGCGGCCAACAAGCGCATCGTGCTGCCCGAAGGCAGCGAGCCGCTGACCGTGCAGGCCGCCGCGATCTGCCAGGCCCGTGGTATCGCTCGCTGCGTATTGCTGGCCAAGCCCGAGGATGTGCAGGCCGTCGCTCGCGCCCAGGGCATCGAGCTGCCGCCTGGCCTGGAAATCATCGATCCGGATTTGATCCGCGAGCGCTACGTCGAGCCGATGGTCGCGCTGCGTAAAAGCAAAAGCCTCAACGCACCAATGGCCGAGCAACAACTGGAAGACACCGTGGTGATCGGCACCATGATGTTGGCCCTGGATGAAGTCGACGGGCTCGTATCGGGCGTGATCAACACCACCGCCAACACCATCCGCCCGGCCCTGCAGCTGATTAAAACCGCGCCCGGCTGCACCCTGGTGTCTTCGGTGTTCTTCATGCTGTTCCCCGAAGAAGTGCTGGTCTACGGCGACTGCGTGATGAACCCGCACCCGAGCGCCAGCGAACTGGCCGAGATCGCCCTGCAAAGCGCCGACTCGGCCGCCGCATTCGGCATCACGCCACGGGTGGCGATGATCAGCTACTCCAGCGGCGAATCGGCCAGCGGCGAGGAAGTCGAGAAGGTCCGCGAGGCCACCCTGCTCGCCCACGAACAACAGCACTCGCTGCTGATCGACGGCCCCTTGCAGTACGATGCCGCGGCCAACGAAAGCGTCGCCCGGCAGCTGGCGCCGAACAGCCAGGTGGCCGGTCGTGCCACGGTGTACGTGTTCCCCGACCTCAACACCGGCAACACCACCCACAAAGCCGTGCAGCGCAGCGCCGACTGCGTCAGCCTCGGGCCGATGCTGCAAGGCCTGCGCAAACCGGTGAACGATTTGCCGCGCGGCGCGCAGGTCGACGACATCGTCTACACCATCGCCCTGACCGCGATTCAAGCCGCCAACCGACCTATGGATGTGTAAATGCTGGACTTCCTACCCGCCCCGTTGCGCGGCGTGATCGCCTCGCTGCTGCTGGCATTGAACACGATTTTGCTCTGCTCGTTCCTGTTCTGCGTGGCGCTCGTCAAGGCATTGCCGTTCGCCCTCACCCAACGCATTGCGGGCTGGCTGATGAGCCATACCCATGAAGCCTGGATCAGCCTCAACAAAGGCTGGATGAACCTGGTGCGCCGCACGCGCTGGCACATCAGCGGCCTGCAAGGCCTCGACTACCGGCACTCGTACCTGATCACCAGCAACCACCAGAGCTGGGTCGACATCCTGGTGCTGCAATACGTGCTCAACCGACGCATTCAACCGTTGAAGTTCTTTCTCAAACAGGAGCTGATCTGGGTCCCGGTGATTGGTCTGGCCTGGTGGGCGCTGGGCTTTCCGTTCATGAAGCGCTACTCCAAGGCCTATCTGGAGAAGCACCCGGAGAAAAAAGGCAAGGACCTGGAAACCACCCGCAAGACCTGTGCGAAATTCCGCAACAACCCGGTGGGTATTTTCAACTTCGTCGAAGGCACGCGCTTCACCGAAGGCAAGCATGCCCAGCAGAAATCGCCTTTCAAGTACCTGCTCAAGCCCAAGGCCGGTGGCATTGCCTTTGTGCTGGATGCGATGGGCGAACAACTGGAGTCCATCGTCAACGTGACCATCCACTACCCGGCCGGGCGCCCTGGTTTCTGGGACTTGTTGTGCGGGAACATTGCGGATGTGGTGGTGCATTTTGAAGAGCTGAAGATTCCGCCGCAGTTCATCGGCAAGAACTACGACCAGGATGGTGAATACCGCCTTCAGTTTCAGGGCTGGATCAACCAGTTGTGGCTGGACAAGGATGCGCTGCTGGAGCAGATGCATCGCGAATTCCCTGACCGCCGCTGAACCAATGTGGGAGCGGGCTTGCTCGCGAATACGGACTGACATTCAACATAGATGCTGATTGATCCACCGCTTTCGCGAGCAAGCTCGCTCCCACAGGGGTCGACTCGTACATAAAGCTTGCGTCAGAACAGACACAAAAAAGCCCGCAGACAATCCCTTGCCTGCGGGCTTTTTCTTGCAGCTAAGAGCTTGCCGCTGCTCCTGCGTAAACAGGATTTCCGATCCGGCCGACCTTTACCTGCAATAAAAACATGCCAACAAGGACTAACAAACGGAAGCTCTTCATAATTTGGCCAGTTGTATCTCCAAACCGAGCCCTTGAGCTGAAGATTTATAAACTCTTCTTCACCTTGAGTTAAAAAATCGTCAATTACAAATATCTCACCATCAATCTTATTTATTTTCACAAGCCATCCTTTTCGCTGCAACTCTATTCCAAACACCAGTCAAAAAAATAATATAGATGAAATACAATGACGAAATAAACATCAAAGAAAGTATAAAATAATTACCAACATTAACTGAAGTAGCCCAGCGCAATACATCCTGACGACTTATCAACAACCCATAATTATCATCATATACTCCCCAAACAAATTTTTTACTTCGATCAGAATCTACCGCCACCCACAGCTTTTGCGGCTTATCAAAGTTCGCGTACGCAACATCGCGACTCGAAGCCTCAATGATATATTTATAAGCAGCGTCATCAGCCCCAACCCTCAGATACAAAAAATATGTTGTCTTTGAAGCTTGCGAAAGCCCTCTATATACAAAAGCTTCTTTCATAACTAATTTATCAGGAACCGGAGGAACATCTATCAACCTACCATAAATATAAATAGAAAAAACAACATACAACAACAAAACGACTGCACAAAAAACGATCTCAAAAACACTAGAAACATAACCAACCGGAACTGGAAAAAATTTATTTCGCACACCTTGGTCCTCGAGCGCAAGCTTACTTCTTAAGCCACCACCTACTTTCTTGCAATTGCTTCACTTGATACAAGCTGCGCGAAAACACTTCTACGCTGCCACAAACACTATTCTCATTTACAAAACAATTAAACTTCACAACTTCCGACTTTTTTGTAGTCCATTTCCGATCAAGGATTCTGGCTATTCCTTCTGACTTTAGATTTTCAGAGGTTTCTTGGTTTTGGGACCTGCTATGTGGATGCGTGAAAGACGCGGTGGTGCGTTTTCAGCAGCTGAAGATTCCGCCACAGTTCATCGGCGAGAACTACGACCAGGATGGTGAGTATCGATTGCAGTTCCAGGGCTGGATCAATCAGATGTGGCAGGACAAGGATGCGTTGCTGGAACAGATGCATCGCGAGTATCCAGCGAAGTCTTGAGGTGCCTGTACTGGCCTCTTCGCTGGCAAGCCAGCTCCCACAGGGACCTTGTCGTTCACAAATTTTCGAACGCCCTCAAAACTGTGGGAGCTGGCTTGCCAGCGATGGCGATTTCAAGGCCACAAAAAACCCGCCAATGAGTGATCATCGGCGGGTTTTTCATTTCTGGCTAGCGCTTAAATCGCACCACGCTCGCGCAGCAAACCCAGCACTTGCTTGACGCCTTCTTCCAGCGACACGGACTGGGTGTCGATCACCAGATCGGCATCCAGCGGCACGTCGTACGGGAAGGACTCGCCCGGGATATTATCCCCGGCCGCCGCGTACAGGCCTTGCGGATCACGCTCGGCGCAGACGGTCGGCGAAGCCTGGACGTAGACCGTCAGCAGACGATCCTTGCCAATCAGTTCCCGGGCCTGCTCACGACCTTCGGCACTCGGCGCAACGAACGCCGCCAGGGTCAGCAGACCGGCTTCGTTGAACTGACGCGCAACGTGCGCGGCACGACGCCAGTTCTCGGTACGCCCGGCGCGATCCTGTGGCAGACCCTTGTTCAGGTCGTGACGCAGGTTCTGGCCATCGAGCACGAACACCGCACGGCCAAGGTCGAACAGCTTGCGTTCAACGGCATACGCCAGAGTGCTCTTGCCCGCGCCCGACAGGCCGCTGAACAACACGGTGGCCGGTTGCTGGCCGAAGCGCTGTGCGCGCTCTTCGGTGGCGACGTGGGCCAGCTTGCCGTGGTGGGTGCTGGTGCCATGGGCCAAAGGCTGGGCGACGATCATGCCGGCGCCGACGGTGCCATTGGTCAGGCGGTCGATGATGATGAAGGCACCGGTGGTGCGGTTGCTGTCGTAACCGTCGAGGGCAATCGGCGCGTCGAGCGCGATCTTGACCTTGCCGATTTCGTTCAACTGCAACGCGCTGGCCGGACCTTCTTCCAGGGTGTTCACGTCGACCTTGTTGACGATGCTGGCGATGGAGCCTGGCACGTAACTGGTGGCGCGCTTGATGTCGTATTTCTTGCCCGGCAGCATCGGCTCTTCAGCCATCCACACCAGCATCGCTTCGAAGCTGTCGGTCACCGGCGGCACATTGTCGGCGTGAACCAACAGGTCGCCACGGGAGATGTCGATTTCGTCTTCCATGGTCAGCGTGACTGCCTGACCTGGACCTGCGTGTTCCAGTTCACCTTCGAAGGTGACGATGGACTTCACGCGGCTGCTCTTGCCCGACGGCAGCACCACGACTTCGTCGCCTTTCTTGACGATGCCGCTGGCCAGCGTACCGGCGAAGCCACGGAAGTTCAGGTTCGGACGGTTGACGTACTGCACCGGGAAACGCAGATCGGTGAAGTTGCGATCGCCCGCCACTTCCACGGTCTCGAGGATCTCCATCAGCGACTGGCCGGTGTACCACGGCGAGCGCTCGGACTTGTTCACCACGTTGTCGCCCTTCAATGCCGACATCGGCACGAAGTGCATGCTGGTGGGCTTCATCTTCAGGCCTTCGGCGAACTGCAGGTAGTCGGCCTTGATCGACTCGAACACGCCTTGGTCGAAGTCCTTGAGGTCCATCTTGTTGATGGCCACGACTATGTGCTTGATGCCCAGCAACGAGGCGATGAAGCTGTGGCGACGGGTCTGGGTCTGCACGCCGTAGCGGGCGTCGACCAGGATGATCGCCAGGTCACAGGTGGACGCACCGGTGGCCATGTTGCGGGTGTACTGCTCATGGCCGGGGGTGTCGGCGATGATGAATTTGCGCTTGGCGGTGGAGAAATAGCGGTACGCGACATCGATGGTGATGCCTTGTTCACGCTCGGCCTGCAGACCGTCGACCAGCAACGCCAGGTCGATGTCTTCGCCGGTGGTGCCGACTTTTTTCGAGTCGCGGGTGATCGCTTCCAGGTGATCTTCGTAGATCATCTTGGAGTCGTGCAGCAGGCGCCCGATCAGGGTGCTCTTGCCGTCGTCGACGTTACCGCAGGTCAAAAAGCGCAGCAGCTCTTTACGTTCGTGCTGGCCCAGGTAGGCGAGGATGTCCTCGCTGATCAAATCAGATTGATGCGACATGACAGCCCCTTAGAAATAACCTTGACGTTTTTTGTCTTCCATCGAGCCTGCGCCATCGTGGTCGATGACACGGCCCTGGCGCTCGGAAGTTCGCGTCAGGAGCATTTCCTGAATGATGTCCGTGAGGCTTTCGGCCTCGGACTCCACCGCGCCCGTCAACGGGTAGCAACCAAGGGTACGGAAACGCACTTTCTTTTTGACGATACGCGCTTTGTCTTCATCGCTCAGGTGCTCGAGGATGCGCTCGTCGTCGATCATGATCAGCGTACCGTTCTTCTCGATGACTTCACGCTCGGCGGCGAAGTACAGCGGAACGATCGGGATGCCTTCAAGGTAGATGTACTGCCAGATGTCCAGTTCGGTCCAGTTCGACAGCGGGAAGACGCGGATCGACTCGCCCTTGTTGACCTTGCCGTTGTAGACGTTCCACAGCTCGGGACGCTGGTTCTTTGGATCCCAGCGGTGCTTGCTGTCGCGGAACGAGTACACGCGCTCCTTGGCGCGGGACTTCTCTTCATCGCGACGGGCGCCACCGAACGCTGCGTCGAAACCATGCTTGTCGAGCGCCTGCTTCAGGCCCTCGGTCTTCATGATGTCGGTGTGCTTGGCGCTGCCGTGGGTGAACGGGTTGATGTTCTGCGCCACGCCGTCCGGGTTGACGTGGGTGATCAGGTCGAGGCCCAGCTCGGCGACCATCTTGTCACGGAAGGCGTACATCTCCTGGAATTTCCAGCGGGTGTCGACGTGCATCACCGGAAACGGCAGCTTGCCCGGGAAGAACGCCTTGCGTGCCAGATGCAGCATCACGGCGGAGTCTTTACCGATGGAGTACAGCATCACCGGGTTGTCGAACTCGGCGGCCACCTCGCGGATGATGTGGATGCTTTCCGCCTCCAGCTGTTTCAGATGCGTCAGTTTGTCGACCATGGCTACTCACGAAAGCTTTCTTATGAACGGCCAGCGGGCCGTGTTCGAGCGGGGATCCTAGCACAGCGACCTCTTCTAATCAGGACGCCAACTAGATCGAAAGAGCATATGAATATGCCTGCCCGTTTGGGCTATTGAACCGCGAACACATCTCTGTAGGAGCTGCCGAAGGCTGCGATCTTTTGATTTTGATTTTAAAGATCAAAAGATCGCAGCCTTCGGCAGCTCCTACAGGGATCAGGTCAAATCGGGTTCGGGCAATCGATGAAGATGTGCTCCAGCGCAAAGCGTCGCGCCAGGTAGTCGCCCAAGGCCTGCACGCCGTAGCGCTCGGTCGCATGGTGACCGGCGGCGATGAAGCTGATGTCGTTTTCCCGTGCACTGTGGAAGGTCTGCTCGGAAGCCTCGCCGCTGAGGTACAGGTCGACGCCGGCAGAAATGGCCTGATCGATGTATCCCTGGCCGCCACCGGTGCACCAGCCGACGCGGCGGATCATGGCGCTGCCTTCGATCAACAGCGGCTCACGGCCCATGACTTCCTGTACGCGGCGGGCGAAATCCCGGGGCATCATCGGCTCGTTCAGCGAACCGACCAGACCGACAATCTTCAGGTTATCCGGGTCCAGCGGACCTTCGACGGTGATGTCGAGCTGCCGCGCAAGCTGCACGTTATTGCCGACATCCGGGTGCAGATCCAGCGGCAGGTGATAGGTCAACAGGCTGATATCGTGCTTGAGCAGGGTCTTCAAACGGCGCTGCTTCATGCCGGTGATGCACGGGTTTTCGCCCTTCCAGAAGTAGCCGTGGTGCACCAGCACCAGATCGGCATTGGCCTCTACCGCGGCATCCAGCAACGCCTGGCTGGCGGTGACGCCACTGACAATGCGCATCACTTGCGGACGGCCTTCGACTTGCAAGCCATTGGGGCAGTAATCGGCGATTTTGGCGCTGTTGAGGTAACGGTCGGCTTCTTCGACCAGGGTGCTCAGGGCGACGGCCATGAAAGACTCCTAAATATCCCGTTCAGAGGCGCGTGCGGCCTCGTATAATGCGCGTCATTATGAGCGGTCTCTTACCGCCTGCAACTCTCTCAGGAACTGCTTAATGCTCAAGGCGCTGCGTTTTTCCGGCTGGCCGCTGTTGGCCGGCGTGCTTGTCGCTCTTTTGATAATCCAGCGTTACCCGCAGTGGGTCGGGCTCCCGAGCCTCGACGTCAATCTGCAGCAAGCGCCGCAAACCACCAGCATGCAACAGGGCCCGGTGTCTTATGCCGACGCGGTCACCACCGCAGCGCCGTCGGTGGTGAACCTGTACACCACCAAGGTCATCAACAAACCCAATCATCCGTTGTTCGAAGATCCGCAGTTCCGCCGTTTCTTCGGCGATAACTCGCCCAAGCAGAAACGCATGGAATCGAGCCTCGGTTCCGGCGTGATCATGAGCCCGGAAGGCTACATCCTGACCAACAACCACGTGACCAGCGGCGCCGACCAGATCGTCGTGGCGCTCAAGGACGGCCGCGAAACCCTGGCCCGGGTGATCGGCAGCGACCCGGAGACCGACCTCGCGGTGCTGAAAATCGACCTTAAAAACCTGCCGTCGATCACCGTGGGGCGCTCCGACAACATCCGCATCGGCGACGTGGCGCTGGCCATCGGCAACCCGTTCGGCGTCGGCCAGACCGTGACCATGGGCATCATCAGTGCCACCGGGCGCAATCAACTGGGCCTGAACAACTATGAAGACTTCATCCAGACCGATGCCGCGATCAACCCCGGCAACTCGGGCGGTGCGCTGGTGGACGCCATTGGCAACCTGACCGGCATCAACACGGCGATCTTCTCCAAGTCCGGCGGCTCCCAGGGCATCGGTTTCGCGATCCCGGTAAAGCTGGCGATGGAAGTGATGAAGTCGATCATCGAGCACGGCCAGGTGATTCGTGGCTGGCTGGGTATCGAAGTGCAGCCGTTGACCCAGGAACTGGCCGAATCCTTCGGTTTGTCCGGGCGTCCGGGCATTGTCGTGGCGGGGATTTTCCGCGATGGTCCGGCACAGAAGGCCGGCCTGCAACTGGGTGACGTGATTCTTGCCATCGATGGCGAGCCGGCCGGTGATGGCCGTCGCTCGATGAATCAGGTAGCGCGGATCAAGCCGACCGACAAGGTCACGATCCAGGTGATGCGCAACGGCAAGGAACTCAAGCTGACCGCAGAAATCGGTTTGCGTCCGCCGCCGGCACCGGTCAAAGAGAAAGAAGAAGAGTAAGCGGGCAACCCAAAAACCTGTGGGAGCGAGCTTGCTCGCGATGACGGGCTGGCAGTCAACAAGGATGTTGACTGTTATGGCCCCATCGCGAGCAAGCTCGCTCCCACAGGATCGTGCCTGATTTTACAGGTCGCCCAGACCGTCGATCAGCGCCTGGTTCTGCTCTGGCGTGCCGATGGAAATCCGCAGGAACTGGGCAATCCGCTCCTGCTTGAAGTGCCGGACGATCACACCCTGCTCACGCAACTTCGCCGCCAGCCCCGCCGCATCGTGCCGAGGGTGACGGGCGAAAATGAAGTTCGCCGCTGACGGCAGCACTTCAAATCCCTTGGCCTGCAATTGGCCGACGACCTTCTCGCGATTCTCGATCACCAACCGGCAGGTCTTGTCGAAATACTCGCGATCCTCGAACGCGGCAGCGGCGCCGACATTCGCCATGCGATCCAGCGGATAGGAGTTGAAGCTGTTCTTGATCCGCTCCAGCGCCTCGATCAGGTCCGGATGCCCCACCGCCAGGCCAACCCGCAGACCGGCCAGGGAGCGGGACTTGGACAGGGTCTGGGTCACCAGCAGGTTGGGATAACGATCGACCAGAGTGATTGCCGTCTCGCCGCCAAAATCGATGTAGGCCTCGTCCACCACGACCACCGAGTCCGGGCTGGCCTTGAGGATCTGCTCCACCGCTTCCAGCGCCAGCAGGCAGCCGGTCGGTGCGTTCGGGTTGGGGAAGATGATCCCGCCGTTCGGCCTGGCGTAGTCCGCCGGGTTGATCCGGAATTGCTCGTCCAGCGGCACCGCGTCGAAGTCGATGCCGTACAGTCCGCAGTAAACCGGATAGAAGCTGTAGCTGATGTCCGGGAACAGCAGCGGCTGATCGTGCTGCAGCAAACCGTGGAAGATGTGCGCCAGGACTTCGTCGGAACCATTGCCGAGGAACACCTGATTGCCCTGCACGCCGTAGTACCTGGCGACCGCATTCTTCAGCAGGTCGCTGTTCGGGTCCGGGTACAGGCGCAGGTTGTCGTTCAGTTCGGTCAGCATCGCGGCCAAGGCCTTGGGCGATGGACCATACGGGTTTTCATTGGTGTTGAGCTTCACCAGCTTTGCCAGTTTCGGCTGCTCGCCCGGCACATAAGGCACCAGATTCTTGACGAACGGGCTCCAGAATTTACTCATCTTCATTTCACCTGCTTGTCGTCAACGATGCGGTATTCGGCGCTACGCGCGTGCGCGGTCAGCGACTCGCCACGGGCCAGCACGGATGCGGTCTTGCCCAGTTCCGATGCGCCCTGCTCGGAACAGAAGATGATCGATGAACGTTTCTGGAAGTCATACACGCCCAGCGGCGAAGAGAACCGTGCAGTGCCGGAGGTCGGCAACACGTGGTTCGGGCCTGCGCAGTAGTCGCCCAGGGCTTCGGAGGTGTGACGGCCCATGAAGATCGCACCGGCGTGGCGGATCTGCGGCAGCCAGGCTTGCGGATCGGCAACGGACAACTCAAGGTGCTCCGGCGCGATGCGGTTGGCCACTTCGATGGCCTGTTCCATGTCGCGAACCTTGATCAGTGCACCACGGCCATTGATCGAGGTTTCAATGATTGCGGCACGCTCCATGGTCGGCATCAACTTGGCGATGCTGGCGGCGACCTTGTCGAGGAACCCGGCATCGGGGCTGACCAGAATGGCCTGGGCGTCTTCGTCGTGCTCGGCCTGGGAGAACAGGTCCATGGCGATCCAGTCCGGATCGGTCTGGCCGTCGCACACCACGAGGATCTCCGAAGGGCCGGCGATCATGTCGATGCCGACCTGGCCAAACACGTGGCGCTTGGCGGTAGCCACATAGATGTTGCCCGGGCCGACCACCTTGTCGACCTTTGGCACGCTTTCTGTGCCGTAAGCCAGCGCCGCAACAGCCTGGGCGCCGCCGATAGTGAACACGCGGTCGACACCGGCGATGCAGGCAGCAGCCAGCACAAGCTCGTTGATTTCACCGCGCGGGGTCGGCACGACCATGACCACTTCGGTCACGCCGGCTACCTTGGCCGGAATCGCGTTCATGAGCACCGACGACGGGTACGACGCCTTGCCGCCCGGGACGTACAGACCGGCACGATCCAACGGCGTGACTTTCTGGCCCAGTACAGTGCCATCCGCCTCGGTGTAACTCCAGGAGTCCTGCTTCTGCTTCTCGTGATAGCTGCGTACGCGGGCTGCGGCGACTTCCAGTGCTTCGCGCTGGGCCACGGAGATGCGGGTCAGTGCCAATTCCAGACGCTCGCGCGGCAGGATCAGGTCGGCCATGGACTTCACGTCCAGGCCGTCGAACTGACGGGTGAAGTCCACCAGCGCCGCGTCACCGCGCTCGCGCACGGCCTTGATGATGTCCAGCACCCGCTGATTGACCGAGTCGTCAGACACACTTTCCCAGCTCAGCAGATGATCCAGATGATGCGCGAAATCCGGGTCAGCAGCGTTGAGTCGGCGAATTGCAGTCAGTGCGGTCATAGCGAGAGCCTCATAGGAATGGCAAAAAACTCAGGCGCCCGAAGCTAACATTCGATCCGCTTGGGCACCTGAGAATTCTGGCTATGAGGCGGATAGACGGCGCGCCTTGCGGTCGCGCAGGTGAATCAGCCGCGGTGTCGAGACTCCACTGCCTTGCGCAGGGTGTCGATCAACGCCTGGATACGGGCGTGCTGCATTTTCATCGAAGCCTTGTTGACGATCAGGCGGGAGCTGATGGCCGCGATGAAATCCTGTGGCTCCAGGCCGTTGGCCCGTAGCGTGTTACCGGTGTCGACCACGTCGATGATCTTGTCCGCCAGACCGATCAGCGGCGCCAGTTCCATCGAACCGTAAAGCTTGATGATGTCGACCTGACGACCCTGTTCGGCGTAGTAGCGCTTGGCAACATTGACGAACTTGGTGGCGATGCGCAGACGGCCCTTGGGCTCGACTGCACCGACTTTACCGGCGGTCATCAGCTTGCACTGGGCAATTTGCAGGTCCAGCGGCTCGTACAGACCCTGGCCGCCGTATTCCATCAGCACATCTTTACCGGCGACGCCGAGGTCGGCAGCACCATGTTCGACATAGGTCGGCACATCGGTGGCACGCACGATCAGCAGACGGACATCGTCCTGGGTCGTGGGGATGATCAGCTTGCGGCTCTTGTCCGGATTCTCGGTCGGCACGATGCCCGCTTCAGCCAGAAGCGGCAAGGTGTCGTCAAGGATGCGGCCCTTGGACAGTGCGATAGTCAGCATGGGAAACGTCAGCCCTTAATCAGGAATCTTATGCCCGGTCGCAATCGGCGCCGGACACGCGTCGAGCCGGAAACCGGCTCGACCTACAACAATCCAACGGGCACCTCCCTGTGCCCATGCAACAGTACTAGCCCGGAACGCGACGGATCTTGGCGCCCAGCATCTGCAGTTTTTCCTCGATGCACTCGTAGCCACGGTCTATGTGGTAGATGCGGTCGATCAGGGTGTCGCCCTCGGCAACCAGGGCCGAGATCACCAGACTGGCCGAAGCACGCAGGTCGGTGGCCATCACTGGCGCGCCCTTGAGCTTCTCGGTGCCGGTGACGATGGCAGTGTTGCCCTCGACCTGGATCTTGGCGCCCATGCGGTGCAGTTCGTAGACGTGCATGAAGCGGTTTTCGAAGATCGTCTCGATCACAGCACCCGTGCCTTCGGCAATGGCGTTGAGGGAGATGAACTGCGCTTGCATGTCGGTCGGGAACGCCGGGTACGGAGCGGTCCGCACGTTGACGGCTTTCGGACGCTTGCCGTGCATGTTCAGCTCGATCCAGTCTTCGCCACAGGTGATTTCGGCACCGGACTCCCGGAGTTTCTCCAGAACGGCTTCGAGGATGGTCGGATCCGTGTCCTTGACCTTCACGCGACCACCGGTCACAGCCGCCGCCACCAGATAGGTGCCGGTTTCGATACGATCGGGCATCACCTTGTAAGTGGTGGTGTGCAGACGCTCGACGCCATCGATGGTGATGGTGTCGGTGCCGGCGCCGGAAACCTTGGCGCCCATGGCGTTCAGGAAGTTCGCCAGGTCGACCACTTCAGGTTCGCGCGCGGCGTTGGCCAGGACGCTACGGCCCTTGGCCAGCGCGGCAGCCATCATGATGTTTTCGGTACCGGTCACACTGACGGTATCGAAGAAGAAGTGCGCACCGCGCAAGCCGCCCTCAGGCGCCTTGGCCTTGATGTAGCCGCCTTCGACGTCGATGACCGCGCCCATGGCTTCCAGGCCACGGATGTGCAGGTCAACCGGACGCGAACCGATGGCGCAACCGCCAGGCAGCGCGACTTCGGCTTCGCCGAAACGGGCAACCATCGGGCCGAGCACCAGGATCGACGCACGCATGGTTTTAACCAGTTCGTACGGAGCGACCAGGGTCTTGATGGTGCGCGGATCGATTTCGACGGCGAGTTTTTCGTCGATCACCGGCTCGATCCCCATGCGACCGAACAGTTCGATCATGGTGGTGATGTCGTGCAGGTGCGGCAGGTTGGCAACCGTCACCGGACCATCGCACAGCAGCGTGGCAGCCAAGATCGGCAGGGCAGAGTTCTTTGCCCCGGAGATGCGGATTTCGCCGTCAAGACGAGCACCGCCAGTAATAATCAATTTATCCATAAGAATCTCGACGCCCTTGGGCTCAGGTGCGCTCGGCCCAGGCCGCGCTGCTGAAAAATTTCATTGTGACCGCATGGATGCTGCCATCGGTGATCCATGGGTTCAAATGGGCATAGATCTGCTGCTGACGCTTCACCGGGCTCAACGCCGCCAGTTCATCGCTAATCACATTCAGCTGGAAATTGCAGCCTTCGCCCTCGACTTCTACCAACGTTCCGGGCAGCTTTCCTTCAAGGAAGCTCTTCACTTCTACGGCCTGCATGCTCAACCTCAATCGGCGCCCTGTGCGCGCGGGTCGGACATCATACAAAAAAGCCCCGCGCCTGCGAACCCCGCGAAGCAGGACTCTGACGGGGGGCTTCTTTATAGATGCGGTTAGGGATGCGCCAACAGCTCGGTCAGCTCGCTGACCTGAGCGATTTCACGCATGTCTTCCGGCATTCCACGGATGCTCAACGCCTTGCCGGCCGCCTGAGCATCGCGGATGAAGCACAGCAACAATGACAGACCGACACTGCTGGACTTGGTCACCGCCGAACAGTCGACCACCAGCGCCGCAGCCTTGCTGGCCTTGATCAGTGCCTTGCCCTGCTCACGCAGGCCAGGGCCGGTGCGGTAATCCAGCACGCCACTGAGTCGCAGCTCACCCGCTTCGTCCATCTGGACGGCCGACTCACTCATTGGGCTGACTGCTCTGGCTTCTTGTCGGTGGCTTCCTTGGCCTTGGCGACTTCCCCGGCCCAACCATTGATGGTCTTGTCCAGGTCATTGCCATTGCGCTGCATTGCATCGGCGAACTGATCGCGGAACAGCTTGCCGATGTTGATGCCGTTGATGATGACGTTACGCAGCTTCCACTCGCCGTTGATCTTTTCCAGCGTGTAGGACACTGGATAGATCGAGCCGCTGCTGCCTTTGACAGTCATGCCAACGCTGGTACGGTCGCCCGATTCGTCCTTGGCCGGTTCAACGGTGATGCCCTGGTTGTTGTACTCCAGCAAGGCATTGCCATAGAACTGGAACAGGCCCCTCTTGAAGTTTTCTTCGAAGGTCTTCATCTGCGCAGGCGTAGCTTTGCGCGAGTACTTGACCGTCATGATGCTCTTGGAAATACCCTCGGCATCCACAACCGGCCCGACGATGGTGTTCAGCGCCGCATAAAAGTCTTGCGGATCCTGCTTGTACTTCTCTTTGTTTGCCGCCAGGTCCGCGAGCATACGGTTGGTTGTGTCCTGCACCAGATCGTGCGCCGAAGGCGCCGCTACGGCGTGGGACACCAACGGAAACACCGCGAGCATTACCAACAGGCCACGTCGCAAGGTAGAGATCATTTAACAGTTCCTCATTTAGCTTCTTTGCTAACGGTATTGAGCAGGAATTTACCGATCAGGTCCTCGAGCACCAGCGATGACTGCGTGTCATGGATGGTTCCACCATCCTTGAGCAGGGTGTCTTCCCCGCCCACGCTGATACCGATGTACTTCTCACCCAACAACCCAGCGGTCAGGATAGATGCAGTGGAGTCCGCCGGCAGATTATCGATGCGTTTTTCCAGCTGCATGGTCACCCGACCGGTAAAGCTGTCGCGATCCAGATCGATGGCCGTGACCTTGCCGATGGTCACACCGGCCATGGTCACCTTTGCTCTGACAGTCAAACCGGCGATATTGTCGAAGTAGGCGTAAAGTTTATAGGTGTCGGTGCTCGGAGTCGGGGACAGCCCACTGACCCGCAACGCCAACAAGAGCAAAGCCAGGATGCCAGCCAGCAAGAAAAGGCCGACACCGATTTCCAGGGTGCGGTTTTGCATCAGAAATCTCCAAACATCAAGGCGGTCAGAATAAAGTCCAGGCCGAGCACTGCCAACGAGGCATAGACAACGGTCTTGGTAGTGGCACGACTGATCCCCTCGGAAGTGGGTTCGCAGTCATAGCCTTGGAATACGGCGATCCAGGTCACGACAAAGGCAAAGACGATGCTTTTGATGATCCCGTTGAGCACATCCTCAGTGAACGTCACGCTGTTCTGCATGTTCGACCAGTAGGAACCTTCATAGACCCCCAGCCAGTCGACAGCGACCCACGAGCCGCCCCAGATGCCCACCACACTGAAAATCATCGCCAGCACCGGCAGGGAAATGAAGCCGGCCCACAAGCGTGGTGCAATGATGTACTTGAGCGGGTCAACCCCGATCATTTCCAGGCTGGACAACTGCTCGGTGGACTTCATGTTGCCGATTTCCGCGGTCAACGCCGAACCTGCGCGCCCGGCGAACAGCAAGGCGGTCACCACCGGCCCCAGCTCCCGCAGCAGCGTCAGTGCAACCATCTGCCCGACAGCCTGCTCCGAACCGTAGCTGGAAAGGATGTTGAAGCCCTGCAGCGCCAGCACCATGCCGATGAACACCCCGGAGACCACGATGATCACCAGGGACATCACGCCCACCGAATGCAGCTGCTTGACCAGCAACCCGAAGCCGCCACCGATACCACCGCGGCCAAGCAAGGCATGAAACAGGAACAAGGCCGAACGCCCGAACACCGCCAGCACATCGATGCCGGCCTGGCCGAAGCGGCGAACGCGCTCCATCAATGAAATTCTGCGCATCAGCGCTTCCCCAGAATATCTGCGCGGTAATCCGTCGCTGGAAAGTGGTACGGAACCGGGCCATCGGGTTCGCCGGTCATGAACTGACGAATGCGCGGTTCATCCGAGTTCATCAATTCGTCCGGGGTCCCCTGCCCCAACACCTGACCATCGCCCACCACATAAATGTAATCGGCAATACTCGCGGTCTCGGCCAGGTCGTGGGAAACCACGATGCTGGTGATGCCCAGCGCATCGTTGAGCAAGCGAATCAGACGCACCAGAACGCCCATGGCGATGGGGTCCTGACCGACAAAGGGTTCGTCGTACATGAGGATCTGTGGATCGAGCGCAATCGCCCGGGCCAGCGCAACACGACGCTTCATGCCGCCGGACAGCTCGTCGGGCATCAGGTCGATGGCTCCGCGCAAACCCACGGCCTGCAATTTGAGCAGGACGATGTCGCGGATCATTTCTTCCGGCAGTTGCGTGTGAACCCGCAGCGGAAACGCGACATTCTCGAAGACATCGAGGTCGGTAAACAGCGCGCCACTCTGAAACAGCACACCCATATGCTTGCGCGCGTCGAACAGGTCGCTGCGCGACAGTTTCGGCAGGTTCTGACCATTGACCCATACTTCGCCTTTGGTGGGGCGCAGTTGGGCCCCCATCAGACGCAGTAGCGTGGTCTTGCCGCACCCGGAAGGCCCCATGATGCCGGTGACCTTGCCACGAGGGATACGGATATCGACATTGTTGAAAATGCTGCGCGTTCCGCGCTTGAAGGACAGTCCCTTCAGCTCGACCGCGTAGGCGTTATCGGCACTCATCTAAACTCCTTGCGATGCAGCCTCTCACTCGGACGCTTGGCTTTCTGACGAAAGCACATGCCTCCCTGCAGGCCGAACTGGCGGCGAACTATATCACTGCAAAGGCTGCGCGCCCAAGGCCAAAGCCGAGTCATGTGCAACGGCAGGAGTGGGTCAAAGCCCCGTCTAGAGGGTTTCAGGTAACAAGGAATGACAATGCACGACGAACTTGCGTGAGGGATTCGATCATAACCGCTATAATCGCCGCCTTTTCATCAGGCTATACGATTTCTGACATGAGCCAATCCAGCGACCTGATTCAATCAGCACAACGCACCATCCGCCTCGAAGTAGAAGCCGTGCAAGGCCTGCTACCGCAAATCGACGCAGATTTCGTACGCGCTTGCGAGATGATTCTGGCCAGCAAAGGCCGCGTGGTCGTGGTCGGCATGGGCAAGTCGGGGCACGTCGGCAACAAGATCGCCGCGACCCTGGCTAGCACCGGCACCACGGCATTTTTTGTGCACCCGGCGGAAGCCAGCCATGGTGACATGGGCATGATTACCCGCGACGACATCATTCTGGCGCTCTCGAATTCCGGTTCCACCAATGAAATCGTTACCCTGCTGCCACTGATCAAGCGCCTGGGCATACAGTTGATCAGCGTGACCGGCAACCCTGATTCGCCGCTGGCCAAGGCCGCCGAGGTCAACCTGAATGTTCACGTCGAACACGAAGCCTGCCCGCTGAACCTGGCACCCACCTCGTCGACCACCGCCGCCCTGGTCATGGGCGACGCCCTGGCGGTCGCACTGCTGGAAGCTCGTGGCTTCACCGCCGAAGACTTCGCCTTTTCCCATCCCGGCGGCGCCCTGGGCCGACGCCTGCTGCTGAAAGTGGAAAATGTCATGCACGCCGGCCAGGAACTGCCGCAGGTCCAGCGCGGCACCCTGCTCAAGGATGCCTTGATGGAAATGACCCGCAAGGGCCTGGGCATGACCGTCATCCTTGAGGCCGACGGCAAGCTGGCCGGCATCTTCACCGATGGTGATTTGCGCCGCACACTGGACCGCAGCATCGACATCCACAGCGTTGTCATCGACCAGGTCATGACGGCCCATGGCAAGACCGCCCGCGCCGAAATGCTCGCCGCCGAAGCACTGAAAATCATGGAAGACCATAAAATCAGCGCGCTGGTCGTGGTCGACAGCGCGGACCGCCCGGTCGGCGCCTTGAACATGCACGACTTGCTGCGTGCAGGAGTAATGTAATGAGTGCGGACCTGCTGCAACGCGGCAAACAGATCAAACTGGCGGTGTTCGATGTCGATGGCGTGCTGACCGACGGTCGCCTGTACTTCCTCGAAGACGGCAGCGAATTCAAGACGTTCAACACGCTCGATGGCCAGGGCATCAAGATGTTGATGGCCGCCGGAGTGCAAACTGCCATCATCAGTGGCCGCAAGACCCCGGTGGTCGAGCGGCGAGCGAGGAACCTCGGTATCCCGCACCTGTATCAGGGCCGCGAAGACAAACTGGTGGTACTCGACGAACTGCTGGCCCAACTGAATTTGAGCTATGAGCAGGTGGCCTACCTCGGCGACGACCTGCCGGACCTGCCGGTGATTCGCCGCGTCGGTCTGGGCATGGCGGTGGCCAATGCCGCCAGTTTCGTGCGCGAACATGCTCACGGCATCACCCTCGCCCGCGGCGGCGAAGGTGCCGCTCGCGAGTTCTGCGAATTGATCCTGCGCGCCCAGGACCGCCTCGATGCGGCCAATGCGGCGTACCTGTGAGCCCGCTATGCTGAGCAAAAAGTTTCGCAACACCCTGATGTTCACTTGCATCGCGGCAATATTCGCTGCGGTTGGCTACTGGAACATCAGCCCGGAACGCTTCCTCGACAAGCCGGTAACGCTGGTCGATGAAAGCGCGATCGACTATTACGCCATCAACGCCCACAGCGTGCAGTACCTTCCGGACGGCAAGCTGCAATATGATCTGGTGTCCGACAAGGTCGAGCACCTGAAAGCGACCGAGGTGACATTGCTGACCAACCCCGACCTGAACGTGTTCCGCGGCACTGAATACCCGTGGCACGTCCAGAGCCTGCGCGGCGAGGTCAACCCTGACGGCACGCAGGTCGAGCTGATCGATGACGTGCGCATCACGCGCTTCGACGAGAAAAACCGCAAGACCCTGATCACCAGCACCCGCATGACCGTGTTCCCGCAGCAGCAATATGCGCAGACCGAGCAAGACGTTAGAATCGACGGCGCTGGCGGTGTATCGACTGGCAAGGGAATGAAAGCGTATTTGAAAGAAAGCAGGATACACCTGCTATCGAACGTAAGAGGACAGTATGAGGCTCGTTAAAACCCTCCCGATTTTGCTCAGTCTGAGCGCAGCACTGGGAAGCGTGAGCGCCTGGGCTCTGCCGGAAGACCAACAGCAGCCTATCCGCATTCAGGCCGACGACGCCCAACTGGACGACAAGCAAGGTATTGCTACCTACAAGGGTGACGTGATCATCACCCAAGGCTCGATGAAGGTGACTGGCAACACCGTTACCATCACCCGCACCCCGACTGGCGACATTGACGTAGTGACCTCGGTGGGCAACCTGGCGTACTTCGAGCAATTGCAAACGGCTGGCGATACCAAGCCTGTTCAGGGTTGGGGCGTGACCATCCAGTATCACGCCACGCAAAATCGCGTCGTGTTGATCGACAAGGCCAAAGTTGTCGACAAGGACAACAACGTCACCCAAGGCGAGAAAATCGTCTACGACACCGAGAAGAAGCTGGCCAGCGCCGGGCGCGCCACCGGCAGCAAGGTGACAGAGTCGCGTCCGCGCATCGACATGGTGATCCAGCCGAAGAAAAAAACCGACGAGAAAAAGGCCCAGTAATGGCAACTCTGAAAGCTCAGCATCTGGCCAAGAGCTACAAGAGCCGCCAGGTCGTGCGTGATGTCAGCCTGTCCATCGACAGCGGTCAGATCGTCGGCCTGCTTGGCCCGAACGGTGCCGGCAAGACCACCTGTTTCTATATGATCGTCGGCCTGGTGCAAGCCGATCAGGGCCGCGTCCTGATCGATGACCTGGACGTCAGCCACCAGCCGATGCACGGCCGTGCAAAAGCCGGTATCGGCTATTTGCCGCAAGAAGCATCGATCTTCCGCAAACTGTCGGTGGCCGACAACATCATGGCCATCCTCGAGACCCGCAAGGAGCTCGACAAGGCCGGTCGTCGCAAGGAACTGGAAAGCCTGCTGCAGGAATTCCACATCAGCCACATCCGCGACAACCTCGGCATGAGCCTGTCCGGCGGTGAGCGCCGCCGCGTGGAAATCGCCCGCGCCCTGGCCACCAACCCGAAGTTCATCCTCCTCGATGAACCATTTGCCGGCGTGGACCCGATTTCGGTCGGCGACATCAAACAGATCATTTACCACCTCAAGGCCAAAGGCATTGGCGTGCTGATCACGGACCACAACGTTCGTGAAACCCTGGATATCTGTGAAACCGCCTATATCGTCAATGACGGTCAGCTGATCGCCGAAGGTGACGCAGAGACCATCCTGGCCAATGATCTGGTGAAGGAAGTGTACCTGGGCCATGAGTTCCGCCTGTAAACGCTGAGCTGTGCCCAGGTAGCCGCCCGGGCACCGGTCTCGCGATTCATCGGTGCTTCATGCAAGCCTGCGTGCTCAGCCCCTGACGAGGGCAGCACCGCAACACAAATTTATAGTTTTTTATTGTTACAGCGCTCTAGGCAAATCCTTCAGTTTCAGGCATATAATTTGCTTATGTTTGGCGCCCCGGCGCCCTGTAGTGGATGGCGCATGTGCGCCGGCGAATAAGGTGTTAAGCCCCTGCCATGAAACCATCGCTAGTCTTGAGAATGGGCCAGCAGCTGACGATGACACCTCAGCTGCAACAGGCCATCCGCCTGCTCCAATTGTCGACCCTGGACCTGCAACAGGAAATCCAGGAGGCCCTGGAGTCCAATCCGATGCTCGAACGCCAGGAAGAAGGCGACGACTTCGACAATTCCGACCCCTTGGCCGACAACGCCGAACAAAAACCCAACACCGACATCCAGGAACCCTCCTACCAGGAAAGCGCCCCGACGGTTGATAACCTCGAAGAGGGTGACTGGAACGAGCGCATCCCCAATGAACTCCCCGTCGACACTGCGTGGGAAGACGTTTACCAGACCAGCGCCAGCAGCCTGCCCAGCAATGACGATGACGAGTGGGACTTCACCACCCGCACCTCGGCCGGTGAAAGCCTGCAAAGCCACTTGCTGTGGCAACTGAACCTGGCCCCGATGTCCGACACCGATCGCCTGATCGCCGTAACCCTGATCGACTGCATCAACAATCAGGGCTATCTGGACGAAACCCTCGAGGAAATCCTCGAAGCCTTCGACCCGGAACTGGACATCGAACTGGACGAAATCGAAGCCGTCCTGCACCGCATCCAGCAGTTCGAACCTGCGGGCATCGGCGCTCGCAACCTGGGCGAATGCCTGTTGCTGCAATTGCGCCAGCTGCCCGCCAAGACCCCTTGGCTGACCGAAGCCAAGCGCCTTGTCACCGATTACATCGACCTGCTTGGCAGCCGCGACTACAGCCAGTTGATGCGCCGCATGAAGCTCAAGGAAGATGAGCTGCGCCAGGTCATAGAGCTGGTCCAGAGCCTCAACCCGCGCCCGGGCTCGCAGATCGAGTCTACCGAAGCCGAGTACGTCGTTCCTGACGTTATCGTCCGCAAGGACAACGAGCGCTGGCTGGTGGAGCTGAATCAGGAGTCGGTGCCACGACTGCGGGTCAACGCCCAGTACGCCGGTTTTGTGCGCCGCGCCGATACCAGCGCCGACAACACGTTCATGCGCAATCAGTTGCAGGAGGCCCGCTGGTTCATCAAGAGCCTGCAGAGCCGCAATGAAACCCTGATGAAGGTTGCCACCCAGATCGTGGAGCATCAGCGCGGGTTCCTCGAATATGGCGACGAAGCCATGAAGCCGCTGGTCCTGCATGACATCGCCGAAGCGGTCGGCATGCATGAGTCGACGATTTCACGGGTGACTACCCAGAAGTTCATGCACACCCCCCGGGGCATCTATGAGCTGAAATACTTTTTCTCCAGTCACGTAAGCACCTCCGAAGGCGGCGAATGCTCGTCCACGGCGATCCGGGCGATCATCAAAAAACTGGTTGCCGCGGAAAATCAGAAAAAGCCGTTGAGTGACAGCAAGATCGCTGGTTTACTGGAGGCACAAGGCATTCAGGTGGCTCGCCGCACCGTCGCCAAGTACCGCGAATCCCTCGGGATCGCGCCTTCGAGCGAACGCAAGCGGTTGATGTAGAGCCACGCCACAGCGTTCCAGTGGTAGATCATCTGATCTACCGCTTTATGCACTGGCAACGAAGGAGAAGCTGTATGCAAGTCAACATCAGTGGACACCAACTGGAAGTGACCGAACCTCTTCGCACCTACATCGGCGAAAAACTCGAACGATTGGAGCGACATTTCGACAAGATCACTAACGTGCAGGTCACGATGACCGTCGAGAAGCTGAAGCAGAAAATCGAAGCCACGCTGCATATTCCCGGGAATGAAGTGGTCGCCAATGCGGAACATACCGATATGTACGCTGCGATCGATGCACTCACCGACAAGCTGGATAAACAACTCAAAAAGCATAAGGAAAAGACCCAGAGCCTCCTTCAGGGCGCAACCGGTCGTTAACACTCCCAACCCATGATCCGACTTGAAAGTATCCTGACCCCCGGCCGTTCCCTGGTGAACGTGCCGGGCGGCAGTAAAAAGAAAGCCCTCGAACAAATTGCCAACCTTATCCACAAAGAAGTGCCGGATCTGGAGATGCAAGATGTCTTCGAGGCGCTGATTGCCCGTGAAAAACTCGGCTCCACCGGTTTTGGCAACGGCATCGCTATTCCACACTGCCGTCTCAAGGGGTGTGTATCGCCCATCAGTGCATTGATGCACCTGGACGCCCCAATCGATTTCGACGCCATCGACGGCGCGCCGGTTGACCTGCTGTTCGTTCTGCTGGTCCCGCAAGCCGCTACCGATGCGCACCTTGAGCTGCTGCGACAGATCGCCAGCATGCTTGACCGCAAGGACGTTCGCGAAAAACTGCGTAATGCCGCAAGCAACGAAGCCCTGTATCAGGTTGTCCTGGACGAGCAAAACGGTCAGTAATCATGCGCTTGATCATCGTCAGTGGCCGTTCCGGCTCGGGTAAAAGCACCGCCCTCAATGTTCTTGAGGACAACGGCTACTACTGCATCGACAATCTGCCTGCCGGCCTGCTGCCGGAACTGGCCGAACGAGCGTTGATTCATACCGAGCTGATGCAGCCGCTGGTGGCCGTTTCCATTGACGCCCGCAACCTGCCCAGCCACCTGTCACGCTTCCCCGAACTGCTCGAAGAAGTCCGCAGCCGCCACATCCAGTGCGATGTCCTGTACCTGGATGCCGACGAAGAAACCCTGCTCAAGCGCTTCTCGGAAACCCGCCGGCGTCACCCCCTGACCAACGCCAACCGCTCGCTGGCCGAAGCCATCAACGTCGAGAGCGTCCTGCTCGGGCCGATTGCCGACCTCGCCGATCTCAAGATCAACACCACCAGCCTGAACCTCTATCAGCTGCGCGACACTATCAAGCTGCGCCTGTTGAACCAGCCAGAGCCCGGTACTGCGTTCCTGGTGGAATCCTTCGGGTTCAAGCGTGGCATGCCGGTGGACGCCGACCTGGTGTTCGATGTGCGTTGCCTGCCCAACCCTTACTGGAAACCGGAATTGCGCGAGCAGTCCGGGCTCGATCAACCGGTTGCCGATTACCTGGCGGCACAGCCGGATGTGGAAGAGATGTTCCAGGACATTTCCACATACCTGCTAAAGTGGCTGCCTCGTTTTGCCGCCAGCAACCGTGCCTACGTCACCATTGCCATTGGCTGCACGGGCGGACATCACCGCTCCGTCTACCTGACCGAGCGTCTGGGGCAGCTGCTGCAAAAAACCCTGAAGAACGTCCAGGTTCGCCACCGCGACCTCAGCTAAAGGATTCACATCGCGATGCCTGCTCTGGAAATCGAAATCATCAATAAACTGGGCCTGCACGCCCGTGCTTCTGCAAAATTCGTTGGGGTCGCAGGTCAGTTCCCGTGCCAGATCCGGGCCGGTCGCACACCAGAGTCCATGGTCGATGGCAAAAGCATCATGGCGATGATGATGCTGGCCGCCGGCAAAGGCACCACGATCCACTTGAGCACAGAAGGCGAGCAGGAACAGGAAGCCCTGGATGCACTGGTAGCGTTGATCAACAATTTCTTCGACGAAGGCGAATAAAGATCAAAAGATCGCAGCCTGCGGCAGCTCCTACAGTGGTTTGCGCCGAAGGCTGCGATCTTTTTGTGTAACGGGGAGGCTTAGCTACCCGCCACCGTCATCCGCTCGATCAGCACCGAGCCTGTACGAATGTTGCTGCGCAACTCAAGATCATTACCCACGGCCACGATCTGCTTGAACATATCGCGCATGTTGCCGGCGATGGTCACTTCCTGGACCGCGAACTGGATTTCGCCGTTCTCGACCCAGTAACCCGCCGCGCCGCGGGAATAGTCACCGGTCACCATGTTCAGGCCCTGCCCCATCAGCTCGGTCACCAACAGCCCGCGTCCCATGCGCCGCAGCAAGGCCGCCTGGTCTTCTTCGCCATGGGTGACGAACAGGTTATGCACCCCGCCGGCATTGGCGGTGCTCGGCATGCCGAGCTTGCGGCCGGAGTAGGTGCCGAGGATGTACGACACCAACTCGCCTTTTTCGACGAACGGCTTGGCGTAGGTTGCCAGACCATCACCATCGAACGCCGCGCTGCCCATGGCACGCATCAAGTGTGGGCGCTCGTCGATGGTCAGCCACTCCGGAAACAGCTTCTGGCCCAGCGTGCCTTCAAGGAACGACGACTTGCGATACAGGCTGCCGCCGGAAATCGCCGACAGGAAACTGCCGAACAGGCCTCCCGCCAACTCTGCGGAAAACAGCACCGGCACCTCGCAGGTCGGCACCGGACGCGCGCCCAGACGGCTCGCCGCCCGTTGCGCGGCACGCTGGCCGATGCTTACCGGATCGGCCAGCAAGTTACCCTGACGGTTCACGTCGTACCAGTAATCACGCTGCATCTGGCCGTCCGCTTCAGCAATCATCACGCAGCTGAGGCTGTGGCGAGTCGACGCATAACCACCGATAAACCCGTGACTGTTGCCATAAACGCGGCAGCCCTGATGGGTGCTGAGGGTGGTACCGTCGGCGTTCTTGATCCGGCTGTCGGCGGCAAACGCCGCGGCTTCACAGGTCAGGGCCTGCTCGATGGCTTGCTCCGGCGTGATGTCCCACTGGTGAAAGAGGTCGAAATCCTGAAGATCCCGCGCCATCAACGCGGCATCGGCGAGGCCCGAGGCTTCATCTTCCGAGGTGTGTTTGGCGATAGCCAGAGCAGCGGCCACCGTTTCGCGAATCGCTTCCGGACCGCTGGCCGACGTGCTGGCCGAGCCCTTGCGCTGGCCTACGTACAGGGTGATGCCAAAACCCTGATCGCGGTTGAATTCGACCGTTTCGACTTCACGCTGGCGCACCGACGTCGAAAGGCCCTGCTCCAGGGAGACGGCCACTTCACAGGCGCTGGCCCCCTGGCGCCTGGCTTCAGCGATGATCTGCTCGACCTGTTCCTGCAGGGCCGGCAATGCTTGTGGGCCGACGCTTTCAACTGCACTCATGCTGTTCTCCACTCAAATTCTGCTTTCGGTAACGGTCATCGAGCGACCGGGCCGGACAAGTGGCCCCCGACTGGTTATCATGGCGGCGTTTCTTTGCGGACTGCCACCATGGTTGATTCTTACGACGACTCCCTCGATACGGGAGAAAAAAGCAAATCCCAGGTCAAACGCGAGCTGCATGCTCTGGTTGACCTCGGCGAGCGCCTTACAACGCTCAAGCCTGACTTGCTCAACAAACTGCCATTGACCGACGGATTGCGCCGGGCCCTGGCCGATGCGCCCAAGCACACCGCGAATATCGCGCGTAAACGGCACCTTCAGTTCATCGGCAAACTGATGCGCGATCAGGACACTGACGCGATTCTGGTTCTGCTCGATCAACTCGATGCCTCCACCCGTCAATACAACGAACGCTTCCATAACCTGGAACGCTGGCGCGATCGTCTGATTGCCGGTGACGACGCCGTACTGGAAAAATTCGTCGTCGAATACCCCGACGCGGATCGCCAGCAACTGCGTTCCCTGATCCGTCAGGCCCAGCATGAGGTTGCGCAAAACAAGCCTCCTGCTTCCAGCCGTAAAATCTTCAAGTACATCCGTGAACTGGACGAGACTCAACGCGGACTGCGTTAAGTCATCGCAGCCCTTGTAGGAGCTGCCGAAGGCTGCGATCTTTGCTTTTTAAAGATCAAAAGATCGCAGCCTTCGGCAGCGCCTACAAAGGCGGTGTATCTCCTTACGACCCCGTGCCACCCACGGTGATCGCATCAATCTTCAGCGTTGGCTGGCCGACACCCACCGGCACCGACTGCCCATCCTTGCCGCATGTGCCCACGCCGCTGTCCAGCGACAGATCATTACCGACCATCGACACCTTGCTCATGGCTTCCGGACCGTTGCCGATCAGGGTCGCGCCCTTGACCGGAGCGGTGATCTTGCCGTCCTCGATCAGGTACGCCTCGCTGGTGGAGAACACGAACTTGCCGCTGGTGATGTCCACCTGACCACCGCCGAGGTTGGCGCAATAGATGCCGCGTTTCACCGAGGCGATGATTTCTTGCGGATCGCTTTCGCCGGCGAGCATGTAGGTGTTGGTCATGCGCGGCATCGGCAGGTGCGCGTAAGACTCGCGACGACCGTTGCCGGTACGTGCCACACCCATCAGGCGGGCGTTGAGCTTGTCCTGCATGTAGCCCTTGAGTACGCCGTTCTCGATCAGCGTGGTGCACTCGGTCGGCGTGCCTTCGTCATCGACGCTCAAGGAGCCACGGCGACCGGCCAGGGTGCCGTCATCGACGATGGTGCACAGCTTGGAAGCAACCATCTCGCCCATGCGCCCGCTATAAGCCGAGCTGCCCTTGCGGTTGAAGTCGCCTTCCAGACCATGCCCGACGGCTTCGTGCAGCAGCACGCCCGACCAGCCGGAGCCGAGTACCACCGGCAAGGTACCGGCAGGAGCCGGAATGGCTTCAAGGTTGACCAGCGCCTGGCGCAACGCTTCACGGGCATAGCCCATGGCGCGGTCTTCACCAAGGAAATAGCGGTAATCGGTGCGGCCGCCACCGCCATGACCACCACGCTCGCGGCGACCGTTCTGCTCGACGATCACACTGACATTGAATCGCACCAGCGGGCGTACATCCGCCGCCAGGCCGCCGTCGGTGGACGCCACCAGAATCCGCTCCCAGACACCGGCCATGCTTACGGTAACCTGCTGGATGCGTGGGTCGAGGGCGCGGGTCGCGGCGTCGACGCGCTTGAGCAAATCGACCTTTTCGGCACGGGTCAGCACTTCCAGGGGGTTGTCCGGCGCATACAACTGCGCGACATCCTGGCTGGTAAAGGCCTGTACGGTACCGTGCTGCCCGGCCCGGGAAATCGAACGGGCGGCACGCGCCGCCGCACCCAGGGCTTCAAGGGTGATGGCATTGCTGTAGGCAAAACCGGTTTTCTCACCCGATTGCGCACGTACGCCGACACCCTGGTCAAGGTTGAAGCTGCCTTCCTTGACGATGCCGTCTTCCAGCGCCCAGGACTCGGAGATCTGCCCCTGAAAATACAGGTCGGCGGCATCGATGCCCGGCCCGGCCAGGTCGCCGAGCACGCCTTGCAGGCTCTCGATCGTGACGCCACCGGGCGCCAGCAGGTGTTCACTGACTGAGGACAACAACTCGCTCATATGCTTTACGCCTTAAATTCGTGTTTCTGATGCAGGCCGCTGGGCGCCCTGCGAGAAAAAGCGCCGGTGACTGGACACCGGCATCCGCGCCCGGATGGACGCCTGTTCGCTGCTGTCGCGTTCGGCCAGCAGCACGGCCTCGCCTTGATCCTGTTGTGCCAGCACCCGCCCCCACGGGTCGACGATGGCGGCATGCCCGAAGGTTTCCCGCGGCCCTGGATGCGTGCCGCCCTGGGCTGCCGCGAGTACATAGCATTGGGTCTCGATGGCCCGCGCACGAATCAGCACATCCCAATGCGCCGCGCCGGTCACCGCCGTGAAGGCCGAGGGAGCGGTAATCAGCTCCGCGCCGGCAGCCCGCAGTTCGCTGTACAGTTCGGGAAAGCGCAGGTCATAGCAGACCGTCAGGCCGACCCGGCCAACCGGTGTATCCGCGACGACCACACCGCTGCCATAAGCATAGTCATCGGACTCACGGTAACGGCCACGATTGTCCGCCACGTCCACGTCGAACAGGTGCAGCTTGTCGTAGCGCGCCACCGTTTCGCCCTGGTCATCGACCAGCAACGAACAGGCATGCGCCTTCGCCGTCGGCTGATCCACCGGCGGCAACGGCAACGTGCCGGCCACTATCCATAACTTGAGGTCGTGTGCGGTCTGTTTCAACCAGGGCAGGATCGGGCCTTCGCCCAGGGCTTCGGCGCGCCCGATGTCGGCAACGTCGCGCCGGCCCATGGCGGCGAAATTTTCCGGCAATACCGCGAGTTTCGCGCCGCCGGCGGCCGCTTGCTCGAGCAGTCGACGGGCCTGGGCCAGATTGGCCAGCACATCGCTCTGGCTGACCATTTGAATCACCGCTACAGACATGGCCTTTTCCCTATTGAAACAATGCGTTCCTGTAGGAACTGCCGCAGGCTGCGATTTTTTGATCTTGAAAAATAAAGGTAAAAAGATCGCAGCCTGCGGCAGCTCCTACAGGTGAACCGTACAGCCATGCTACTCCATAGGTCTGGAAAATGGTTTTTCAAAAAGCCTTGTCGAAGGTGATTTTCGGTTCTTTCCACGGCCCTTTGACGCTGTACTTCACACTGGCGAAACGGGAGACCCGGTCACCGATCAGCTTGTCGATCAGGAACAACGCCCCGCCGACCGCCGGTGCGCCGACGATCAGCGCGGCAATCGGCAGGTTATTGGTCACCGGCAAGGTCACCATCAGTTTCGCATCGATCTGATCGGCCACCATGTTCAGCGTGCCGTCGAGTTCGATGGTGCTCGACGGCCCCGTCAGCTGGATCGGCTGACGGGTGACATACACACCATTCGTCCCGACCAGCAGCCCCTTGACCCGGTCGTAGCTCAGGCCTTTGCCGAACAGGTCGGAGAAGTCCAGGCGCAGGCGCCGGCCGATGGAGTTGAAGTTGAGCAAACCAAATACCCGCAGCGCCTGGGCACTGCCTTCGACTTCGACGAACTGGCCCTGATTGAGTGTCGCATCGAGCGATCCGGAGAAACGCTTGGTCGCCACCCACGCCGGCGAGCCGGGCCAGCGGCCATCGACATCCATATAAAAGTCCCGGCTGGTGACACTCGGTGCAAACCCCCAGCCCTTGAGCACATCGGCGAGGTTCTTGCCGCTCATGCGGCCCTTGTACCAGCTGTTGCTGGCGCCGGGTACGCCTTCCCAGCCACCACTGCCCACCAGCAGCATGCCCTTGAGTCCCAGATCCAGCGAGTTGAACACAATACCCCTGGCCGTCGGGCGAACCTTCAGCGACCAGGTACCGACCAGATCCTGGCCCTGGAATAACTGATTGACCGTGATGTCCATCGCGGGGATTTTCGTCGGGTCCACCGACGCCAGCGGATCCGGCGAGTTCTCATCGGCCAGTACGGTCGGGTCCGGTGCCGGCAAGCGTACGGTTTGCAGATTGATCGCAATGGGCGTGGCCTTCGAATCGGGCAGGTTGGCGCTGCCCTTGATCTGCTGGCTGTCGAGTTGCAGCGCCCAGGCGGAGGGTTTGCGCGCCAGCTGAATCGAAGCCTGATCAAGCGTGGTGCCGATACCGCTGAGCTTGCCTACCTTGAAGTCCGCACCGCTGAGCAATTGCTTGGCGCTGCCGCCGGGGTCCTGCCCGGCGTATTTATCCACCAGATCCTTCCACGGGCCTACGTCCAGCTCGGACAACACGCCCCGTACCCGCAGACCTTTGGTGTCCGGCAACACCGCCTCGCCGCCACCGAGGAACAAGTCCCCGCGACCCTCGGCGAAATTGCCGGCCGGGGCCGCAAACGTGAAATTCGCCAGATCCCCGTAATTGACCCAATAGCGCCGCTCGTCGCCCTGTAACGTCATGCGAAACGTCGTGTCGCGCCCGGCATCGGCGGCCATGCCGAAGGGCGCAGGCAAATCGACCGCCACGCCCTTGAGGTTGGAGTTGACCCGCAATTGGCTGTCGGCGCCATTGAGGGTCAGTTGCAGTTGATAAGGGATCACGCCACTCACCGGCAGAGGCTGGGTCACCTTCAGCCAGTCGGTCAATTTCCTGACCTCGACCTGGCCCGACGCGGTTACCCGGGTATTGAGCTTACCCGGGCTGCCATCGGCAAAAATCTGTGCGGTGACCGGTTTGTCGAATGCCCTGGCGCCGATGTTCTGCCCGCTCAGGCCTTTGCCGCTGTCGAAACGGAAGTCACCTTTAAGCTGGGTTAGCTCCAGCACCGGCTCGGCCAGTTTCAAGCGTGCCCTGGCGGTCTTGAAATCGACGAGGATCTTCGGTTCCTCGCCTTTTGCCAGCGGAATATCCAGCTTCAACTTGCCGCTCAGTTCACCCTCGCCTTCCCAGCCGGCAAAGGTCGCCCCGGTGCCGATCGGCGCTTCCTGAAGGATTTTCAGGCCATCGCCCAAACCGCCGGCGAATCCGCCGTCGAGGAACAAATGAACGTTCTGTCCCGCAGGCACATGGGGAATGTTGACGTAAACATCGCTGACCTCGGTGTCGAGCAACTGGCCTTTGCTGGCCAGGATCCGCACGCCGCTGTCTTCGACAAACACATCGCCGCTGACCTTGCTGACATGGGGCCAGCCCGGCTGGAAGGCCAGCTCGGCATCGTGAACCTTGAAGTACAGGCTGATGCTGCGATCGACGTCTGCGGCACCGTGGTTGAGCGACCCTTGATACTGGAAGAAGCCCTGGTCCACCGCGCCCTTGAGAATCGCCGTGCGCAGCCATTCGTCCAGCGCCGGGCTGAGGACCGTCGGCAGGTACTTGGCGGTGTAGCGACCGTCGCCGTCCACCATGCCCACCCGCAAGTCCATGTAGTCTTCCTGGGTGTGATCGAAATGCAGGCGAATCAGAAAGTCGCCGGCAATCTTGCCCTCCTCGCCCAGCACCTTCAGATACGGCGCAATCAGGGTGAAGCCTTCTTTATCGAGCTTCCAGGTCAGCCGCGCGTTGGCCTGAATGTACTGCCATGGCTTGGCGAAAATCGGGTCCAGGTGCAGCATGAAATCCTTGCTGTCCATGCGCAGTTCGCCGTGCCCCAGGTCACCGCTGATGCTGCCGCTGACATTTCGCGCCGCTGGCGCACCGTGATAGGCATCGAAGCCCACCTGGTCGAGGTTGGCGGCAAAGCTGAACTTGCTGTCATCGGTGGCGTTGGGCCGCACGTCGATCAACACATTGCGCAGTCCGCCCTTCACCTTGAGCCGTTCGACAACGGTGGCAAAGCCTTGCGGAAACGGCGCCAGGGAATTGAGCAGCGGCGTGAGCGGGGTCAGGTCGACGCGGTCGGCCTGTAGATGCCAGAGCTCTTCGGTCTTGTCGGTGGCGGCGCTTTGCTTGAGCTGCAAATGCGTTTCCCAGCGGACGTCGCCCAGGTTCATTGCCAGGGAATCCAGGGTCACCTGCATGCCTTCGGCACTGCGCTCGAAGTAGCCATTGAGCGCCAGGTTGTTGATCTGGATCGGCTTGCGCTCGGCGTAGGCGCCCTTGAGTTGTGGCGCGTTCAAGCGCACTGCAGCGCTTTGCAAGAGGCCTTTGCCCCAGGTCAGCCACAGCTCGCCGCCGGCCTTGATCTCGGAGAAATTCCATTGCTGGCTGACGCGCTCGGGCAGCCACTTCGACCAGTCGCTTTGCGGCAGGCTCAGGTAGAACTCGGCTTCACCGTCCTGCCATTGGCTGGCTCGAATGCGGGTACGCAGGCTCATGGCCACGGGCTGGCCGTCGGGCAGGGTCAGGCGGGCGTCGAGACGCTGCCGCGACGCACCGGTTTTCAGATTCAGGCCGACGTAGGTCAGGGTCAGCGGCGACTGTGCAAAGGGCTGCAAGGTCACCTGGCTGTCGAGTACTGACAGTTGCTGGATCATCTGCATGCGATTGAGCAATTGTTCCGGATCGGTCGGCTGATCCTGTTGCACCGGCAAACCTTCCAGCGCCCATTGACCGTCGTCGCCCTCCTTGACGCTGATCCTCAGGCCGCTGAGCTCCAGATGAGCGATGCGTACCTGACGTGCCAACAGACTGGCCCAAAGGTCCGGCACCGCGCGCACCTGATCCAGGTGCAGGGCATTGGCGCCCTCGCCGACGGTCACGTCGTGCGCCATCAATACGGGGGCGAATCCACTCCAGTTGCCTTCCAGTTCTCCGATTTGCAGCGGCATGCCCAAGGCTTCGCTGGCTTTGGTTTCGATATCGGCACGGTACTCGGCGACCAGCGGCGTCAGCTCCCGGCCAAGGCTGACGTAGAGCGCCATCAACACCAAAACCAACGCGCACAGGCCCAGACCCCAGCGGGTCAGTGCGGCCAAAATGCGTGTCAGACGGTCCATGTCAGATGGCCCCCATGGCAAAAGTTTTGCAAAAAGCTGAGGCCAGCCATTCTCGAACAATCAAAACGAAACGCTTCAGAGCAGCACCACGTCGTATTGTTCCTGGGAATACATGGTTTCGACCTGGAAACGGATGGTGCGCCCGATAAACCCTTCCAGTTCGGCGACGTTGCCCGACTCCTCGTCGAGCAGGCGGTCGACAACTTTCTGGTTGGCCAATACACGATAGCCCTCTGCCTGATAGGCGCGAGCCTCACGCAGGATTTCGCGAAAGATTTCGTAGCAAACGGTTTCCGGCGTCTTGAGCTTGCCGCGGCCCTGACAGGCGTTGCACGGCTCGCACAAGACCTGTTCAAGGCTTTCGCGAGTGCGCTTGCGGGTCATCTGCACCAGGCCCAACTCGGTGATACCGATGATGTTGGTCTTGGCGTGATCGCGTTCCAGCTGCTTCTCGAGCGTGCGCAGCACCTGGCGCTGGTGCTCTTCATCTTCCATGTCGATGAAGTCGATGATGATGATGCCGCCGAGGTTGCGCAGGCGCAATTGACGGGCGATGGCCGTCGCGGCTTCGAGGTTGGTCTTGAAGATGGTTTCTTCGAGGTTGCGATGACCGACGAACGCCCCGGTATTGACGTCGATGGTGCTCATGGCTTCCGCCGGGTCGACCACCAGATATCCGCCGGACTTTAGCGGGACCTTGCGCTCGAGGGCCTTCTGGATTTCGTCTTCGACGCCATACAGGTCGAAAATCGGCCGCTCGCCCGGATAATGCTCCAGACGGTCGGCAATCTCCGGCATCAATTCGGCGACGAATTGCGTGGTCTTCTGGAAGGTTTCCCGGGAGTCGATGCGGATCTTCTCGATCTTCGGGCTTACCAGGTCACGCAGGGTGCGCAGCGCCAGACCGAGGTCTTCGTAGATCACGCTGGGCGCGCTGATGGTTTTGATCTGGGCGCTGATCTGATCCCAGAGCCTTCGCAGGTAGCGGATGTCCATGAGGATTTCATCGGCGCCGGCGCCTTCGGCTGCCGTACGCAGGATGAAACCGCCGGCTTCCTTGATACCTTCCTTGGCCACGCAATCGGTGACCACTTGCTTGAGACGTTCGCGCTCGGCTTCGTCTTCGATCTTCAGGGAAATCCCGACATGGGCCGTGCGCGGCATGTACACCAGGTAGCGTGAAGGGATTGACAGCTGGGTGGTCAGGCGTGCGCCTTTGGAACCGATCGGGTCCTTGGTCACTTGCACCACCAGGCTCTGGCCTTCGTGCACCAGTGCGCTGATGCTCTCGACCGCCGGACCTTCGCGCAGGGAAATTTCCGAGGCGTGAATGAACGCCGCGCGATCCAGGCCGATATCGACGAATGCCGCCTGCATCCCCGGCAATACCCGCACGACTTTGCCTTTATAGATGTTGCCGACGATCCCGCGCTTTTGCGTACGCTCGACGTGGACCTCTTGCAGGACACCGTTTTCGACCACCGCCACGCGCGACTCCATCGGCGTGATGTTGATCAGGATCTCTTCACTCATGGCAGGGTCTCGTTCAGGCATGTTCACGATAATGGCCGCATCTGTTCAGAACGTTGCTTAGTGTGCGTTCCGGGTTTGCCAACAGGGTATGCCGAAATGGCCGAGCAGTTCCGCGGTTTCGCAAAGCGGCAGTCCGACCACCGCTGAATAACTTCCATTGAGCCCGGCGACAAACACCGCACCCAGTCCTTGAATGCCATAACCGCCCGCCTTGTCCTGTGGTTCACCGCTGGCCCAGTAGGCCACGGCTTCATCACGACTGATATCCCGAAAACGCACGCGACTGGTGACAACCCGGGACTCGCAGCGTTCGCCGTCCAGCAGCGCAATCGCGGTCAGGACTTCATGCTCACACCCCGACAACATCATCAGCATGGCGCAGGCATCCGCTTGATCAACCGGTTTGCCGAGAATTTTTCCATCGAGCACCACGGCGGTATCGGCACCGAGCACGCAGAACGGCTCGTCAGACACGACGCTGCCGCGCCCGGCCTCGGCCTTGCCGCGTGCCAGACGCTCGACATAGGCCGACGGGGATTCTTGATCTATAGGAGTTTCATCGATGTCCGCACTGACGGCGGAGAACGGAACGCCGATCTGCGTGAGCAATTCACGCCGGCGTGGCGAGCCAGAGGCGAGGTACAACCGTTTCATCAAGACCTCTCCCTGTCTAATGCCTGAGCGAATTAATTGATTTTGTAGCGTCGACGCAGTCCGCGCAAACCGAAACTGATCCAGGGCCAGAGCAATGCGCTGACCAGTGCCGGCAGCACCAGCGCCAGCGTCGGCTGACGATTGCCGGTCAAGGCACTGAGCCAGAGTTGTACCAGCTGGGCGAGGCCGAAGATCACCAGGATCACCAGGCTCTGCTGCCACATCGGGAACATCCGCAGGCGTTGTTGCAGCGCCAGCACCAGATAGGTGATGAGCGTCAGGATCAAGGCATTCTGACCCAGCAAGGTGCCGTAGAGCACGTCTTCAGCCAGCCCCAGGCAAAACGCCGTCACCATCCCGACCGTCTGCGGCAGGTTCAACGCCCAGAATGCCAGCAACAAGGCCAGCCACAGCGGGCGCAGGATTTCCATGAATTGCGGCAATGGCGAAACGCTGAGGAGTAGACCGACGGCGAACGTCAGCCAGACTATCCAGCCGTTTCGGGATGCTTTTACACCGCCCATTATTCTCTCCCCACTGGAGTGGCCGGCGCGGAGACTGGCGGTTTGGCGGCAGGCTTCGCGGCAGCGGG
>NZ_AKJO01000009.1:0-31819 GCF_000282295.1 Pseudomonas sp. GM33 | reverse complement strand
CCGGAGCGAGGGCATGCCGAGCATTAGCGAGGCACCGAACGAAAGGGGCAAGAGCCCTTGGTTACTTGGGGCTTTTCCAAGTGACTCGCTGTAAGAGCGAAACCGTCAGTGGCCGTTACCGCAGGAATGGATATGTACTCGGTCACCAGGAATCTGGTCGGCTAGAAGGCCGCCAAGATCAGATCAAGAGCAAGATCAAAAGATCGCAGCCTTCGGCAGCTCCTACAGGGGGTTGGGGGCGCCCGTGAATCAGATGTCGACCAGCAATTGCGCGAGCGCGGTACGCATTGGCCCGGACAAACTGACCGGTCGACGCGATTCGCGCCCGACGTAGACATGCACGAAGTGCCCCTGCGCTGCCGCCAGCGCCTCACCTTCGCGGAACAGGCCCACTTCATAGCGCACGCTTGAGCCGCCGAGCCGGGTGACTCGTACGCCGGCATCGATGACATCGGGGAACGCAATCGGGGCAAAGTAGTTGCACTGGGTTTCGACCACCAGGCCGATGGTTTCGCCGCGTTCATAATCGAGCAGGCCTTCACTCAGCAGAAAGCCGTTCACAACGGTATCGAAGTAGCTGTAGTAGTTGACGTTATTGATATGGCCGTAAACGTCGTTGTCCATCCAGCGGGTTTGGATCGGACGGAAATAGCGGTAGGCTTCGCGCGTATGCGCGTCGGGTTTGGACATGGGGAAACACACCTGCAATGAAATGGCCTGGTTCAAGGATTGCGCACGTCGCCGCAGCCACGTGCGCAATGAACCGTTTTATTCGAAAATCACTTTTTGCCGGCTACCGCACCAGGTCTCGGCGCGCTCGACATAGCGTTCCTCGATTTGCGTGCGGCGGATCTTCATGGTCGGGGTGAGTAACCCGCCGTCGATGGTCCAGTGGTCTTTAACCACCACCAGGCAGTCCAGCTGTTCATGATCTTCCAGCTGCGCATTGACTTGATCGAGCAGCTCTTGCAGCTCAACGGCCAGATCGCTGCGCTGCACGCCGCAAGCCAACGCCAGGCGTGTTTCCTCGGACAACGTGACCAGCGCAAAAGGCTGCGGCAGCCCTACCCCGGTCACACAGACTTCGCTGAGGCGTGGATGGCCGCCAAGCTTTGCCTCGATCGGCACTGGCGCGACGTACTTGCCCTTGGCCGTCTTGAACAGTTCCTTGACCCGGCCAGTGATACGCAGTCGCCCCAGTTCATCGAGTTCGCCACGGTCGCCCGTCTTGAAGAAACCATCGGGCAGATAGCTCTCGGCGGTCAACTCCGGTTGCTTGTAATAGCCCAGCATCTGCCCGGGGCTCTTGACCAGAATCTCGCCGTCTTCGGCAATTCGGCACTCAACGCCTGGCAAGCACTCACCCACATAGCCAACGCGCACCCGACCGGTGCGGCTGAAATGAGAGCAGGCGAAGTTTTCCGACATGCCATAGCCATCGAGCAGTTCAAGGCCGAGCTGGCGGTACCAGTTGATGATCGGCACTGGCAATGGCGCTGAGCCGGTAAACGCGGTGTGAACATGATTGAGCCCCAGCGCACCGAGGATCTTCTCTTTCATTCGCCCTGCTTCAATGGGATCGGCGAATGCAGCTTCCTGCTCCTCGGTCGGGATTTGTGCGTTGATCCCCTGATAGAACTTAGCCCACAACCGCGGCACCGAAAAGAACACCGTAGGTTGTGCGCGACGCAGGTCCGCGCCGAAGGTTTGCAGGCAATCGTTGAAAAACACATGCATGCCGTAACGCAACGAAGTCGATTCGACGCCTTGTCGTTCGGCACCATGGGCCAACGGCAGGTACGACAGCAGGCGCTCCTGGGGGCCGGGGCCACCCTTACTGTTATAGAGCGCCGTAGCATTGATCTGCGCCACATTGCACATGGTCCCGAAACTGTGCATGACGCCCTTCGGATGACCGGTGCTGCCCGAGGTGTAGATGACGGTGGCCAGGTCCGCCGGCTCCGGCAACGTGATCCGGGCAAGTGGTGCCGACTCGGCAATGATGTCCAGCCACTGATCGCCCTCGGAACGTGGCGAAAGCGGCAGGCTGATGACCGGCATGTTGGCCGGAACACCTTTGCTCGCGGCTTTCCACGCGGCCTCTTCGCCATCGAGCCGGCCCACGAACAACAAGCGCACCTCGGCATGCTTGAGTACATAGGCCACGGTGTCGGCGCTCGCCGTCGAGTACAGTGGCACGCTGATGTGCCCGCTCATCCAGATCGCCAGGTCGGCGATGATCCAATGGGCGCTGTTCTTGCCCAGGATCGCGATCGTCGAACGGCTCGGCAGGTCCAACGATTGCAGGTAAGCGGCCATGCGCCGGGCCTGGTCGCCGACCTCGCGCCAGCTGTAATCGAACACCATGCCATTGGGGCAAGGTTGTGTCAGGTACACCGAATCAGGTGTGGTGCGCTCCCAATGCTCAAACCAGTGCAGCAGTGTCATTTGCTCTTGTTGTTCGTTCATGACAGGTCCTACGATTTTGAAGGCGGTGTAGCCGCCTGATTATTTTAATCGAGTTGTCGCATGCCGTATCGTGCGCAAGGCTTCAGCCTCAAGGCTAATCGCAGCGATACATGGTCACCACACAGGCGCCGCCAATACTGATGTTGTGTTGCAAGGCGACACGGGCATAGGGCACCTGACGATTCGCCGCTGTCCCGCGCAACTGCCAGACCAGTTCGGCACACTGGGCAAGGCCTGTCGCACCGAGTGGATGCCCCATGGACAACAATCCGCCCGAGGGATTGATGACCCGGTTGCCGCCATAGGTGTTGTCGCCATCCTCGACGAGTTTCTCGGCATCGCCTTGCCGACAGAAACCGAGCGCTTCATACAGCAGGATTTCACTGGCGGTAGAGCCGTCATGGAGTTCGCACACATCGACCTCTTCCGGGCCAATGCCTGCCCGTTCATAGACGTCACGCGCTGCGGCGAAACCCAGCTCATAACCCACCGCACGGTTAGCGCAACCCTCGCTGAAACTGCCGGACAGATCGGTGGTCATGGCCTGCGCCGCAATGAAAACCGGGTCGCTGATCCCGCGTTTCCTGGCGAACTCATCGGAGCACAGCACCACGGCCGCTGCGCCACAGGCCGACGAACAGTACTGCAGTCGGGTCAGGGGCGCGCACACTTCCTCTTCCAGCACTGTTTCCAGGCTAAGGGGTTGGCGGTGTAGTGCATAAGGATTGAGTGCGGCGTGTTCGCGTGATTTCACTGCGATCATCGCGAAGGTTTCCTTGCGCGCACCATAGCGTTGCATGTATTCCCGTGCAGCCCTTGCGCACAGCTCGGTCGCGATCGGCGACTCACCGTCCTGCCAATGCTGCCCCGCCGATTCAGCCGACGGCGTTTCAAAACCCACTGCCAGCACACACTCGGCGATGCCGTGCTCAATGGCCTGACGCGCCAGATAAAGCGCCGTCGAACCGCTGGAGCCATGGTTGCTGACATTGATAATCGGAATTCCGGTCAAACCCAGCTCGGCAACGCCACGCTGACCGGAAAGGGAATCGCCGTGGACGAAACCGGCATAGGCCGCCTCGACCCAACGATACTCGATGCCGGCGTCTTGCAACGCCAGGCGGCCTGCCTCAGCGGCGAGGTCGTAATAGCGACCACCGACACCGGGCACGGTGAATGGGGTCATGCCTACGCCAATCACATTGACGCGACGATTCATGTAATGGTTCTCCCGTAACAGGGGGCTGCGGCTTGCGCACGAGGCGCAAGCCGCAGTGTCGTTGCCTCAGCGACCGGCCGGAGCCGTGCGCTGTGGCAGCGTGTTTCACGCAGGTTTGGCAGCTTTGGCCAGGCGCTCGGCAGTGGCTGCCGCGTACAGCTTCTGGTCGATGCCGGCGAACGCTTCCAGCTTCTTCGAAGCCATGGTGTCGCCAGTCAATTTCAGCTTGCCGCCGAAGAACAGCTTCTGCAGTTGTGGCTCTTCACCGGAAGCCAGTTCCGGCATGTTCGCTTCCTGGATGACCATGGTCACGTCCGCGTTGTCCGCAACGCCTTCATACAGGTCACCGTTGCCGTTCTTCAGGTCCAGCACCCAGTTGGATTCACGGTTCTTGACCACGAACTGCATGATCATCTGCGCTTCGGCAGCGATTTCCGGGTGGGCCTGCAAGTGCGCCTTGTACACGCCGAACACGTCGTGCGCGGTCAGGGTCTTTGGCTCTTCCTTGGACGCGTTGGTCAGCGAGGAGATGTCCGGAACCTTGTCGAAGATTTCCACGACGCCGCCTTTGAGCACGACCACGTCACGCTCCACCGCACGCATCTCGAACACCACACGGGTCGGCGTTTCACGCCACATGCGGGTTTCCAGGGTGTCGCCCGGCATCACAATGGAGGCGAAGCGCACACGGATGCTCTTGAACAGGCGCGAATCGTTGTTGCAGAACGCCTTGATCACGTGACGACCGGCGTAGCCGAAGGTGCACAGACCGTGCAGGAACGGCTTCTCGTAACCCGCCGCCTTCGCGTAGTCCGGATCGACGTGCATCGGGTTCCAGTCACCGCACAGGCGATACAGCAGGGCCTGGTTGATTTCGGTCTGCTCGGCGATCACCGCATCCGGCGAGCGTGCCGGCAGCTCAGGCAGTGGCGCGCTCGGGACTTTTTCCAGACCGGCGCCCGGCACACCGGCGTAGAAGCTGGTGATTTCGTTGTAGAACAGCGGTACGCCGTTTTCGTCGGTGGTCTCGATCGCCAGGATCGAAACGGAACTGCGGCCCTTGTCGATCGCCTGCTTCAGACGCATGGTGTGCTGGAGCTTGGCGGCCGGCGGCAGCGGACGGTACATCACGGTGTACTGCTCGCCGTGCAGGCCATTGGCGAACGGCAGCTCCAGACCTTCCAGGCTCGGCTTGCCGGACTTGATGGCCTGCAGGAACACTTCGGTCGCCGGCAGTACGGCCATGGTCGGCAGCACGCGGAATTCTTCGTCCTTGAACTCGTTGATGTACAGCAGTTCGGTCTCGTCCAGCGGGTCTTTCGCGGCGCCTACGGCCAATGCGTAGAGGGCGGCGTCGGTCTGGTTGTACTCGGTTCCCAGGGTCGACACGGCATTGCTGGCCACTTCCATGTCGACGTACTGGTTGCCGCCCTTGGCCGGCGAATCCAGACGCGCGAACAGTTCCTGGAAGCCTTCGCCGCCGTTGGTGTGGTGCACGCTGTGTTCGTCGAATTGGGTGATGCGCTCCCAGTTTTCACGAACCAGTTCCGGGCTCAGGGTATCGGTGTGCAGCACACGACCCTGGGAACGTTCCCAACGGTACTTGGCGTGGAAGCCACCGCCGACTTCGAACAGGCCGCCGGTTTCCGGGCAGTCTTCGTGGCACAACCAGCTGACCATTGGCGCAACGTGCTCGGAGGCCAGTTTGACGTGCACGTCTTCCGGCAGGATGCCGCTGGCGATCACCAGGCGCGATGCTGCGATCGGCGCGATCGTGTTGACGCGAATATTCTTCGAGGCACCTTCGAAGGCCAGGGACTTGGCGAAGCCGATCAGCCCGGACTTGGCGGTGGAGTAGTTGCACTGGCCGAAGTTGCCGAATACACCGGCACCGGAAGCGGTCATGATGATCCGGCCGTAGCCTTTCTCACGCATGATCGGCCATACGGCGTGGGTCAGCTTGAACGCGCCCTTGACGTGGATTTCCTGGATCAGGTCCCACTGTTCTTCAGTCATCTTGGCGAACGAAACGTCACGCAGAATACCGGCGTTGTTGATCAGGATGTCGACCGTGCCGAAGGCTTCCAGCGCGGTGGCGACGATCTTCTCGCCTTCGGCAACCGAGTTGTAATCGGCGACGGCTTCGCCGCCCATGGCCCGGATCTCGGCGACCACCGCGTCGGCGGCGGCCGACGAAACACCCACACCCTGAAGGTTCACACCCAGGTCGTTGACCACGACCTTGGCGCCGCGCGAACCCAACAGCAGCGCGTGGGCCCGGCCCAGGCCGTTACCGGCGCCGGTGACAATGGCTACTTTGCCGTCAAAACGAAGTTCTTGTGACACGATAACGCTCCTTCCCAATGGGTCTTGATTGTTAGCAAACGGCGACCCGACTCCCCAGAGCCGGTCACCGCTGACAGCTCATTCGCGCAAAATGCGAGAACAGGTTTTGAATGAGTGGTCTTACAGCGTGCGAGCGATGATTTCTTTCATGACTTCGCGGCTGCCGCCCCAGATGCGGTTGCCACGGGTATCGAGGAACAGGCGCGCAATCGGGTATTCGGTCATGTAGCCGTTGCCGCCATGCAGCTGCAGGCATTCCTCGACCACGCGCAGGCTCAACTCGGCGGTCCAGTGCTTGGCCATGGCGGCGGCTTCGGGAGTGAGTTCATTGCGCAGGGCCAGCTCCATGCAGCTGTCGACCCAGGAACGACCGATCTGGATTTCAGCCTTCAGTTCGGCGAGCTTGAAGCGCGAGTTCTGGAAATCGATCACCGGCTTGCCGAACACCGTGCGGCCTTTGGTGTAATCGATGGTGTGGCGCAGCGCGGCTTCGGCCTGGGCCTGGAATCCGATGGCACCGCTGATGCGTTCCCAGGCGAGGTCGCGCATCAACTGGCCGAAGCCCTTGCCCTCCTCCGGCCCCAGCAAGTTGCTGCAGGGCACGCGTACGTTGTCGAAGAACAACATGCAGGTGTCCTGGGCATGCAGGCCGATCTTTTCCAGAGGCTGCGACTTGGCGTACCCGTCGCGGCCGCTTTCGACGATGATCAGCGAGATGTCCTTGGCGGTGCCGGTGGTGCCGGTCTTGCAGACCACCACCACCAGGTCCGACTGCACGCCGTTGGAAATGAAGGTCTTGGAACCGGTGATGACGTACTCGTCGCCATCGCGCACTGCACGGGTCTTGACCGCCTGCAGGTCGGAGCCGGTGTTGGGCTCGGTCATGGCGATCGAACCGATGGCTTCGCCGCAGACCATCTTCGGCAACCAGGTCTGCTTCTGCTGCTCGCTGCCGTAATGCAGGATGTAGCCGGCCACCAGTGCATGCACACCGAAGCCAATGCCCAGGCCCGAAGCGCCAGAGCCCATGTACTCCTCGCCAATGACCATGGCGTACAGGCGGTCCGCGCCATAGCCACCGTACTCTTCCGGAATGCACGGCAGCAACAGACCCAGCTCACCGGCACGGCGCCAGATCTCGCGAGGTACACGTTTCTCCTTTTCCCACTGGGCGTGAAAAGGCAGTACCTCATCGGCCAGAAAACGTTGGGCCAGGCGCCGATAGTCTTCGTGCTCGGCGCTGAACAAGGTACGGGGGATCAGATATTCCATGGCAAATTCCTCGATGGGGCCGTGATCAGAGCGTGCGCCCGACCAGCTCTTTCATGATGTCGTTGGCACCGCCCGCAATACGCAGGACGCGGTGATCGAGGTAATGGCGCGCCACCGGGTACTCGAGCATGTAGCCGTTGCCGCCGTGCAGTTGCACGCACTCGTCGACCACCTTGGAATACAGATCGGAACACCACAGCTTGGCTGCCGCCGACGCTTCGGGGGTCAGCTTGTTTTCCAGGCACAGGGCCATGCATTTATCGACATAGTTCTGGCCGACGGCGATGTTGATCTTCATGTCGGCGAGCTTGAAGCGGGTGTTCTGGAAGTCGAAGATCGGCTTGCCGAACACGGTGCGACCGCGGGTGTATTCCAGCGTGTGCTCAAGCACGGCCTGCGCGCCGGCGATGCTGTTGCCGGCAATCCCCAGACGCTCCCAGGCCAGCTCTTTCATCAGTTGGAAAAAACCCTGGCCCGGAACGCCACCGAGGATGTTTTCCTTCGGCACGCGCAGGTCTTCGAAGAACAGCATGGTGGTGTCCTGCGCATGCAGGCCGACCTTGCGCAACGGCCTGGATTTGCTCAGGCCCGGACGGTCGCCTTCGACGATGATCAGCGAGATGTCCTGCGAGCCTTTGCCGGTGTTGCCGGTCTTGGCCACGACAACCACCAGGTCACAGTTGGTGCCGTTGGAAATGAAGGTCTTGGAGCCGTTGATGACGTAGTCGTCGCCCACCAGCGTGGCGCGGGTCTGGACCCCCTGCAGATCGGAACCGGTGCCCGGTTCGGTCATGGCCACGGCCGCAATCGCAGTGCCAGCCGCCATTTTCGGCAGCCACTTTTGCTTCTGTGCTTCAGTGCCAAAGTTGTTCAGGTAGCCGGCGACGATGTCGTGTACGCCGAAACCGATCAGGCCGCTGGCACTGACGCGCGTGACTTCTTCACCGACGATCAGCGAGAAGCGCCGGTCCAGGCCAAGACCACCGTAGGCCTCAGGGGTGGTGGCATTGAGCAGACCCAGTTCACCGGCTTTTTCCCAGATGGCACGGGGAACCAGGTGATCCTCTTCCCATTGCTCGTGGTGCGGCATGCACTCGTCGGCAAGGAAGCGCCGCGTGGTTTTGCGGAACTCCTCGTGCTCGTGCTCAAACAGGGTGCGCGGAATCATGAAGCATCTCCTTAAGGCTGGATCTACGCGCCGGATCAAACCGGCCGGGTCGATGCCACGATAGGAAATGCGCCTTGCCTGCTGTACCCCTCAGGGAGGGGGGGGCATCCATCGAAACCCACACCCCCCTGTAGGAGCTGCCGCAGGCTGCGATCTTTTGATCTTGTTGTTTAAGAGCAAGATCAAAAGATCGCAGCCTGCGGCAGCTCCTACAGGGGAATGGTGTGTCCCTCCCTGAAACGGGGAGGCTTGACCACCGACAATCCGCTTAAGCTGCGGTGGCAGCACGCCTGCGGACGCCCCGCCATTGCAGTCCACGCAACTGCTTTGGCGAGGTCGTCCTCAGGATTTTGTGCGGGGTGCAGCTCAGGGAATCAGGCCGTTCTTGCGCGCCCAGGAGACTGCGTCGTAGCGACTGGAAACGCCGAGCTTCAAGAAAACGTTCTTCAGGTTCCATTTCACCGTCTCCAGCGAAATGCTCAACGTCAGGGCCACCCGTTTGTTCGACATGGCCTGGCTGATCAACTGCAGGATTGCCAGTTCTCGTGGGGTCAAGGTCTTCTGGCCCGTCGAGGCGTTGCCATCGCTGGAATGTGCGCCGGCCTTGCCCTGCTCAAAACGCGAAAGCAAGTCCTGCAGGTAGGCAGCCAATGAGCTGTCGGCGGCGCACCTGTCCGTCAGTGGCAGCAGCAATGGATACAGCGCCGCGCTCTCGTCGAGAAAAGTCCGCACCAGCCCCAGTCGCTGCCCCGTTTCCAGCGCCTGAAGCAGTAACTCGTCGGTGGCGTCCTGCTTTCGCAGATCGGCATTGGCAATGGCCATCAACAGCAAAGCGCTCACACCCAGTTGGCCACGCAGGTGTTGTTGGGCATAACCGCGAACATGCTGCAGTTCCTGCAATGCATTGTCCGGGTAGTTGGTTGCCAGAAGCAGGCGTGCCTTGGCCAGGGCGACCATCGCGGGAATTTCCGCCTGGAACCCTACCGCCCCTTGATGGGCCTGCCCCAGCACATCGAGCTGAGCAACATGCACGGCCGCGTTGGCACGGTCCCCCTCGAGCAATTCGATGCGCACCTGCTCGGCGAGACAATGCACCAGCGCACGGTCCTGGCCAATGCTGCGAAAGTGGCGTTCCTGACGTTCAAGGAAGGCCAGTGCCGTGGCAGCCGACTCTTGCAGCAGATCCAGACGGGCACGGCAAATGCTGGCGCGCATCATGGAATCGGGCATGGTCCATTGCAGCAGTCCATTGCGATTGGCCAGGACCTCACGCGCCTCGTCGATCCGGTCCAGTTCACAATAAACTTCAGCCAGGGTGGAGGCTCCAGCGTAGGCACTGGCTGAGCGATGTCCGTGAACCGCCACAGCGCGGCTCAAATGCGTCTGGCCCATGCGTGCGGCATCGCCCATCCTGCCTTCCATCAGGCAACACAGGGTCCGGGTACCTTCCGCGAGTAACGCCATCTCGTCGTTTCGGTCGACCTCGGGCACCGGGTGGTCATCGAGACAACGCAGCGCATCTGCATAGCGTCCCGCCGCGGAATAGGCGAGTGCCAACATTGCCGGTGGGCCGTAGCGCATGATGGAGTAGTCGTCGATCAGCGGCTGGAATCTTTCGAGCAAGGCAATGACCGGTTCGGTACGATCGCGCTGTACATGGATGACCGCCTGAACCAGCGGCAGGCGGAACGCCACGTCTTCAGGCTGCGCAACACCACTTCGCTCGAATTGCTCAAGCCACGCCTCCGCCTTCGCCGGCCGTGCCGTCAAGGCATAGGCCAGGCAGCCGAGGAAAAACAACCGAGGCCTGGAGAACAACACTTCCTGCGGCAGCCGGTCCAGCAGACGCAGGAGCGGGCTTAATTGGTCCAACCCCCAGGTAGTCGGCGCCGCCCGTTCGATGACTTCAACGGCGAACTCCAGATCCCCGCCCAACGTGGCATGACGCATGGCCTCGGCCAGCAGTTTGCGCTCGGCGAACCAATGCGCCGCGCGCTGATGCAATTGCGCGATGTTTTGCGAGTTGCGACGAACCAGGCGCGTGGCCAGAAACTCACTGAACAGCGGATGGAAGCGATACCAGGGCAAGCGGTCGTCGGCTTCTACACGAAAGATCAACAGGTTTTCTTCTTCAAGCCGGTTGAGCATTTGCGCTGCAATGGTGTTGCCTGTCACGGCCTCTGCCAGGGAGGCGTTGAAGCGCCGGCAAATGCTGATTGCCTCCATGAAGTCCGCCAACTCCTCTGGCAGATGCGCCATCACATCTTCAGCCAGATAGCTTTGCAGGTCGTCCGATCTCCAGCCCAGTTCATGCAGGCTCGACCGGGCGCCAGGGTTGCTGCGCAGCAGGATCACGATCAGTTGCAGGCTGGCAGGCCAACCGCTGGTGAGTTCGTGAATAAGGTGAATTTCCTCTTCGTGCAGCTTCAACGCGGCCAGGTTCAACTCGAGGAACGCACGGGTTTCCGCCAGATCGAAAGGCAACGCCGCGCAGTCAAGTTCCACCACTTGCCCCATCAGTCGCAGCCGGCTGAGGCTGAGGGGCGGCTGAACGCGCGCGGCAATCACGAAGTGCAGGTTTTCCGGGCTGTGATCCAACAGTTTCTGCATCAATCGGTGCGAGCGCGGATCCGCGACATGCTGGTAATCGTCGAGCACCAGAAACAGCTCTTTGTTCACACTGGACGCCGCATCCACGATGGCCGCGACAACCTCGTCGATCGATTCGCTGCTGGCGCCTTCCAGCGGGGTGCCCGTGTCGATCGTCACACCGAGGCGCTGCAGGGCACCGCGCAAGTAGGCAAAAAAGGTCGAGAGGTGCTTGTCGTCGGCGCTCAGTGACAACCAGGCGACTTCAGCGCCGGCGCGCATCATGGTCTGGCGCCACTGCACCAGCAAAGTGGTCTTGCCAAAACCCGGACTGCCTATGACAAGGCCGACAGTGCAGTGCTCGATGCGCTGCAGCTCATCGATCAGCCGGCTGCGAGGAATCGATTGAGTGCCGATTCGCGGAGGGGCGAACTTGGTTGAAACAAGCAGTTTGTCGGTATTGATTTGCAAACCGAATCTCCGATTCCCTGCCCTGAGGGAAGCCCAAACAGGTCGTTACATTGATGAAAGTGGCGCCGTTGTGATCATCCTCCAACGCGTTGCCCCAGTCGACACGCTTGAACGCGCAAGCTCAACCGACTGCAACAGGCCGGATTGAGCGCACTTCAAATCGAATGAGGCGATAGTGAGGGCAAGACGCTGCCCCCTGCCCCCTCTATTGGGGGGGGTAGCTCGGAGCCCTTTTGTCTTTTCGAACGATAAAATCAAAAGATCGCAGCCTGCGGCAGCTCCTACAGGGAATCGCGTACACCTGTAGGAGCTGCCGAAGGCTGCGATCTTTTATCAGCACCACTGATCCATGAACGCGCACATGCGCAGCAGGTATTCACCACGCCCCAAGTGAATCAGGTGACTGCCAGGAAACCAGTGCAACTGACTGTCCGGCCAGTGCCGTTGCAGCAGACGCAAGTGGCGCGGCAGGCTGAAACGGTCGCCGGCCCCGCCGATGATGAGTACGCGCTTGCCGTCGATGCAGGGTTTGTAGGTCAGGGGATTGTGCACCGCAGTCAATCCGCGCATTTGGGCGACATTCACACCTTGGCTACGCATCAATCGCGGCAGCAACACACTCGTTGGCCACCACTCCAGAAACAGGTCGATCGGGCTGACCGCTGGGACTATGGGGATACAAAAGGACAGCCGCTCGTCGACCGTCGCGAGCAACGATGCGGTATAGCCGCCAAGCGAAATCCCCGTCACGCCGATGTGTTCCACGCCCCGCTCCTGCAGGTAATCGATAAACACCCGCAGGTCATGGATGGCATGCAGCGGCGACTCTGTGAATGAGAGCAGGCCACGCCCGAACAGACCAACACCGCTGAACAGATCGCCGCGCTCGGCACGTGGCCCATGGTGCGGGTAGGTGAAGAGCAGGATGTCGTAGCCCTGACGGTAAAGGCTCTCGAGCGAGAGCGCCTGGGCATTCAAGAAGGGAGCGTCCGCGGCGAACCCATGGATCACGATGAGGGTCGGACGCGGTCGATCACCATGACACCAGTGCTGGGCATGCGCCAGCAGGTTGTTCTGCATGTTCTCGAACTGTGGTTGCGCCGCCGGATTCAGTGGTTTGAACGGGCTGGCGAAGCGTAGCTGGAAGCGCTGGATGCCACGCAAACCCACCGAGCATCCCGTCGCCGGGCTCGTTTCGATGGCTATGCCTTTGGGCGGCTGCAGAAATACGCGCGTGGCATCTCCTCCACGCGCCAGCGGTTCGTAGAAGCGCAGTGCTTCAAATTCGTGTCCGGCATTTCCTCCCTTGTACAGCGCAACCGACATGGCGGTCGCCACCGTGGAAGACAACGAAGTGCGCAAGACCCGCTCGATCGCAGCAGTGCCATGGACTTTCAGCCGATTGCTGGCATCCAGCTCCGTGCCATCGGCTTGCCGCCAGAAATCCTCGGGCAGTTGCTCCCACCAGGGGGCCTGCAGTTCACTTTCCATAACGACGTCTATGCACGGAACAATCTCCTTGAGAAAGGCAAGTTTGCGCGCCCTGCCGATCAGCGCAATGCCAGGTGCGTGCATAAAACATCAGGAGCATGGCCCGGTGTTACCCCCTATTTGGAGGGGTTGGAAATGCTTCTCCGTTAGCCAATTGTCAGCTCTTTACTTTGGTCGTATTGACAAGCGCCAGTTGTCTATTTTGCAGGGCGCAAGTTATTCAATGGAGTGCACCACCTTGCGAGAGTCTCAAGAATGAACAAGCTAAGCGGCCAGGACGCCCTGTTCCTGCATGTTGATCGTCCGCATGCGTCATCCCACGGCACGATGATTTACATTTACGACCAATCGACTGTAAGCGGGCAGCGCCTGGGTTTCCGGGAAATCGTCCGCCACATCGAAAGTCGCCTGGACCCAACGTCCGTACAACGACGCAAGATCGTGCAGGTGCCATTCGGACTCGGCTATCCGTACTGGGTTGAGGACGACCTGTTCGACATCGATTTCCATGTACGCCACTTCGCCTTGCCCAAGCCCGGCGACTGGCGGCAATTCTGCATTCTGTTGTCACGTATTCATGCGCGGTCGGTGGATCTCTCCCGCTCGCCGTGGGAGATGTACGTGATCGAAGGCCTCGACAACATCGAGGGGATACCGAAGGGTAGCTTCGCGATCATCACCAAGACTCACCACGCCGCAATGGACGGTACCGCGGCGGCGGAGTTTACCTGGGCGCTGCATGACCTGGCCGGCGCACAGGGCAAACCCATTGCAGTCGCGGACAAACAGGAACAGGCAAACACCCCGTGCCACTCGCGACGGATCACCGACACCCTCACCCGCATGGTCATCGACAATGTTTCGGCTTCCGCGCGCATGGCCGCGCCTTTGACGCGCGTGCTACCCAAACTCGCTACGTTCGGCCTGCGCAGGCTGGCTCAGTCCTTGTGGTCATCCGAGGGTGGCGTACCGCGCACGCGATTCAACGCAAACGTGTCGGCCAAACGTGTCTGGGACTCGGTGACACTGGACCTGGCCACCGTGAAACTGATCAAAGGCACGGTGCCGGGAGCGACGATCAACGACGCGGTGCTTGCAATGATCGGCGGCGCGATGCGCCGCTATTTGCAGGCAAAAGACGAACTGCCGGAAAAATCCCTGGTGAGCATGGCGCCCGTCAATACGCGCCAGGAAGGGGCCGAGCGCACGACCAATACGATTTCAATCCTCAGGTTCCCGTTGGGTACTGACATGGAAGACCCGCTTGAGCGTCTTCAGGCGGTACAGCTCGCCACGGCGGAATGCAAGGCGATCCAGAATGCGATTGGCGCCCATGAGCTGACGAATCTGCAGAAGTTCACCCCACCGGCGACGCTGGGCCTGGCCGGCCGCCTGGCGACACTGACCGGCGGGGGCGGCAAGGGCCCGGTCTTACTGCACAACTGCATGGTGACCAACGTCCCCGGTCCCAACACTGAGCTCTACCTGCTCGGGGCGAAGCTGGTGCACTGGGGCGGCATGGGTCCGCTGGCCGATGGCATGTCATTGATCTGGAACCCGACCAGCTACTGCGGGAAGATGTTCATCTCGCTGACCAGCTCGCCGAACATCGTTTCCGATCCCGATTTTCTCGCGCGCTGCCTGCTGGACTCCTATGAAGAAATGAGTGAAGCGGCCAGGCAGATGACCCCACCGATCCCGGCCACCAAAGTGCTGAGCAAGCGTCGCAAACAGGGGCCAGGCAAGCCAAGGCAAGTCCGGACTCCAGCCTGAGCACTGGCGACTGCCTGATCTTGCGCCCGATGTAAAGGAAGAACAGATCTGTCAGGGATCGCTCTTCGGCTTGGGGTTTCTGGTATTCATCCCGAGTTTTACAGGCGCAAGACTGCACGGCCCCGGGAAATGGATTAATCCGATTGCGACTAATGCTTAGTGCTTATCGTGATTAACCTCAGTGGAAAGTTCCGGCCCAGCAGCAATACTCCACTCTGTTTCGAAAACCATTCGAGTATAGCGTGGGGCAATAAGTCATGAACTTGAGCGTCTGCGAAGCGAAAGAATCTCGACTTTCGTTAATCAAGCGATGCCTGCGCCAGCCGTTATTGCACTTTTTAGTTGCCGGTTTTGCACTCTTCGTACTGTACGGAGGTTTGCACCGTTCAACGGTCAATCAAGATCCGCAACGCATCGAAATTACCCCTGAAGTTGTTCAACGGATCGCGATTTCCTGGCTGGCACGATGGCAACGCCCCGCCTCGGAGCAACAGTTGCAGGCCCTGATTGATGACTATGTGAAAGAGGAAATTCTCTATCGCGAAGCACTGAAACTTGGCCTGGACAAGGACGACACCATCATTCGCCGCCGACTGGCGCAAAAAATGGATTTCCTCGCCGAAGATGTCGCCTCACTTCGCGAACCGGCCCCCGGTGTACTTGAGGCCTGGTACAACCAGCATCAGGACCAATATGCCCCGCCACCCCTGGCGACCTTCCATCATGTGTTCTTCGCTTTGGACAAACGGGGCGCGAATGCGCAGGCCCAGGCTCAAGCCGCGTTGAGAGGGTTGACTGACAGGAACAGCGGTGCAGGCGATGCGTTCATGTTTGAAAGCGCCTACACAGAGCAATCACAGGATCAAGTAGCGCGAATCTTTGGTTCAAAGTTCGCCCTTTCGTTGTTCCAGCAAACACCGGGTAGTTGGGTGGGGCCTGTGGAGTCAGGTTTTGGCTGGCATCTGGTGTGGATCGATACGCTGGCCAAACCACCGGCACCGGCTTTCGAAACCGTGGCCCAGCAGGTCAAGTCCGATTGGTTGTCCGAGCAACGCAGCGAATCGAAACGCACGAATTTCGATGCACTCAAAGCACGCTACGAAGTTGTGATGACGATGCCGGCTTCCGACGCTGACGTTGCCACTATTCAGACGGAGCGGCCGTGATGAGGCGCAGGGTCTGGATAGTGTTGCTGCTCGGGCTCATGGCATTGAGCGCCATGGCCCATGAGTCGCGCCCTGCTTATCTGGAACTCAACGAAACGGCTGCCGGGCGCTATGACGTACTGTGGCGCACGCCGGTGCTGTCAGGCATGCGCTTGCCGATTGCGCTGCGGTTTGCCGAAGGTGTGCGCACTGTCGTTGACCCGGTGGAAAGCCAACTGAACGATTCACTGATCGAACGCCGGGTCATTGAAGCCGGTCCCGCCGGCCTGGTCGGGCAGCGCATCGAGTTTGTCGGCCTGCAAGCGAGCATCACCGATGTGCTGGTGCGTGTCTCGCGCCTGGACGGCAGCCTGACCACCACCCTCGTCCACCCCGCGCAACCCTGGATGGAAATCGCTGCCACGCCGGGAATGTTCTCGGTGGCCGGTGCGTTTCTGGTCCATGGCATCCAGCACATTCTGGGGGGCTTCGATCACTTGCTGTTCGTCTTCGGCCTCCTGCTGCTGGTGGGTAATGGCTGGATGCTGGTGAAGACCATCACCGCGTTCACCCTCGCCCACTCCATCACCCTGGCGCTCGCAGCATTGGGGGCGGTGCAGCTTCCCGGCCCGCCTGTGGAAGCGACGATTGCCCTGAGCATCCTGTTGCTGGCGGTGGAAATCGTCCGCAAGAACCGTGGCGACGTCAGCTTCACAATCCAATGGCCATGGGTGGTGGCGTTCTGTTTTGGCCTGTTGCACGGCTTTGGTTTTGCCGGTGCGCTGGCGCAGATCGGCTTGCCCCAGCGCGACCTGCCGCTGGCGCTGTTCACGTTCAATGTCGGCGTCGAGATCGGCCAGTTGATGTTCGTCGCCGCCGTGCTGTGCCTGCGAGCGCTGTTGCTGCGTTGTCGGCTGCCACGGTCCGCGCTCCTGTATGCCCGACCGATGGCTGCCTACGGGTTGGGAACCCTGGCGGCCTTCTGGTTTTTCGAACGAGTCTCGAGTTTCTGGGCCTGAACTTCACCCTGTCACTGCCGTATTCCGGAGACGTGGAATATGAAAACCCCTACACACTTCAGCACGCCGTCACTGCTCGGTTGCGCCGTGCTCACTGTCAGCTCGTTGGCATTGGCGGAGGGCAACCCGGACCGCGAGGTTTACTTTGGCCAGACGCACTCGCACAGTTCCTGGTCGATCGATGCCTACCTGATCGGCAACCATCAGGTCGATCCCGAGCAGGCCTACCAATACTCGCTTGGCATGCCGGTCAAGCATCCGATGGGGTTTGAAGTGCAGCTCAAAGGTCGACCGCTGGATTTTCATGGCGTGACCGATCATTCGGAATACGTCGGCGTGATCGCCCTGGCCAACGATCCGAAGTCTGATTTCAGCAAACTGCCCATCGCGCAAAAACTGATGGTCAAGACGCCGGCGGATTTCAACCGGGTGTTCAAGTGGATCGCCGGCAGCTTGAACGATCCCATCAAGGAACTGATTGATCCGAAGGTGGCCGGCAACATCTGGCAGCAGAACATCGCCATCGCCGACAAGTACTACAAGCCCGGCAAGTTCACCACCTTCGTCGCCTATGAATGGACCTCGGCACCGAACAACCAGAACATGCACCGCAACGTGTTTTTCCGCGACTCGAAGAAAGTGCCGGACCTGCCCTTCACGGCCCTCGACTCGAACAAACCCGAGGACTTGTGGAGCTGGATGGACGATCAACGCAAAAAGGGCAACGAAATACTGGCGATCTCCCACAACGCCAACCTCAGCAACGGCCTGATGTTTCCGGTGGACGTCGATGACCGTGGGCGGCCCATCGATGCCGCCTGGGCAGAAGCGCGGATGCGCAATGAATCCCTCACCGAAATCCACCAGGTCAAGGGCACTTCCGAAACCCACCCCGAACTGTCGCCAACCGACGAATTTGCCAATTATGAAATCATGAGTTTCCTGCTTGGTATCGACAACAGTACGTCGAAAATCAATGGCAGCTACATCAGGCAGGCCTGGCAAAATGGCATGGCCATGCAGGAAACCCGTGGGTACAACCCCTATAAAATGGGCGTAGTCGGTGCCAGCGATTCGCACAACGGAGTGATTCCCTATTTGCAGAGCAACAACTTCGGCTCCCACGGATTTACCGACAGCACCCCGGCCGCGCGCCTCTCTGGCAAAGACAACTCGGGCATGGTCGCCTTGCAAACCAGCACCTCCGGCCTGGCCGGCGTCTGGGCGGAAGAAAACACCCGTGAATCGATCTTCGATGCGATGAAGCGTAAAGAAGTCTACGGCACCAGCGGCGTGCGCATCCCCGTGCGCATGTTTGGTGGCTGGGGCTTCGACAGCAGTCTGTGGAACGAAAAAGACTGGGTGCATGCCGCCTACGCCAAGGGCGTTCCCATGGGCGGCGACTTGCCGGCAAAACCGGGTAAACAGGCACCGTCCTTCGTGGTTTGGGCGGTCAAGGATGCCGACGATGGCAACCTCGACCGCATCCAGATCATCAAGGGCTGGACCAAAAACGGCCAGACCTTCGAGAAGATCTACGACGTCGCCTGGGTCGGTGATCGCCAACCGGATCCGGTCACCGGCAAAGTCCCTGCGGTGGGCTCGACGGTCGATGTTTCCAAGGCGACCTACACCAATACCATCGGTGCCACCGAGCTGAAAAAAGTCTGGGTCGATCCGGACTTCGATCCGGCCCAACACGCGTTCTACTACGCCCGCGCGCTACAGATCCCGACACCGCGCTGGAGCACCTATGACGCAGCCAAGCTGCAAGTACCGCCACCGGCCGACGTCTCGCCCACCGTCCAGGAGCGCGCGTGGACCTCACCGATCTGGTACACGCCGACAGCCGAGGACAGCAAGACTGTCGCTGCCGGCAAAACCATCGATCAACTGAAAACCGAAGGCGCCAAAGCGCTCACCAACGAGCAATTGCAAACCTTCGTGGTGGGCAAAACCATCAAGGTGCGCAATACCGTCACCGGCCAGACTTTCGAAATCGTCTATGGTACCGACGGCCAACGCCTGGTCGCCAGCGTCGATGGCAAGCCGCCCGCAGAAGGGGAATACCTGAACATGCTGCATGGCGGTCAGTTCGGCTTACCGGCCAAGTATGAAATCAAGGACGGGCATCTGGTGACAACACTCGGCGGCACACCTTTCGAGGCCACGGTGTTCGAGCAGAACGGCAAGTACGTGGCGGCTCGCAGCAACGAATTCGGTTATGTGAATTATGAGGTTGAAGCGGTCAAGTAGCGCCGAGGCCGGCACCGATGTTCTGCATCCATCGGTGCCGGCAGATTGACGTGAAAGGACCGCAGCCCCAAAAGGCCATCCGATGACTCTTTACATCTCTACCTGTGTACCCAGTTCAATTACCCGATTCAGTGGCAACTTGAAGTACTTCAGATTGCTATTGGCATTTTTCAGCAAAAACGCGAACAGGCTTTCTCGCCAACGGGCCATACCGATGCGCTTGGTCGGGATCACCGTTTCCCGGCTGAGGAAATAGGTCGTTCGCATCGGACTGAAGTCCAGTTCAGTCAAATGACAGAGACTCAACGCCAAGGGCACATCAGGCTCCTCGATAAAACCAAAGTGCAGATTGACCCGGAAGAACCCTTCACCATAGGCCTCAACCTCGAACCGCCGATCAGCACTCACGCGAGGGCTGTCTTCAGACACTACTGTCAGCAATACCACTTGCTCATGCAAAACCTGGTTATGCAGCAGGTTGTGCAGCAGCGCATGAGGAACAGCATCGGTCCTGGCCGTCAGAAACACCGCCGTGCCTTGTACGCGATGGGGCGGTTGCGTACGGATACTGCTGATGAACAGCGGCAGTGGCAGCGCCGTTTCATCCAGCCGCTCGACAATAATCTTTCTGCCGCGCTTCCAGGTCGTCATCAAAATGAACAGACCAATCCCGGCGATCACCGGGAACGCACCGCCCTGGAATATCTTCGGCGCATTGGCCGCGAAATACAGACTGTCTACGAGCAAGAAGCCGAGCAGCATGGGAATGGCCAGCCAGCGCGGCGTTTTCCATAGGAGCAGGACGACTGCCGAAGACAGGATCGTGGTGATCAGCATGGTCCCCGTCACCGCGACACCATAGGCTGCGGCCAATGCACTGGACGACTCGAAACCGATGACCAGCAGGACAACACCGACCATCAATGCCCAGTTAACCGTTCCGATGTAAATCTGCCCCTGCTCCTGACTGGAGGTGTGCTGGATAAACATGCGCGGAATGTAACCCAACTGAATGGCCTGGCGAGTCAGGGAGAAAGCCCCAGAAATCACCGCTTGTGAAGCGATGATGGTGGCCAGTGTGGAAAGCGCGACCATTGGCAGCAGTGCCCAATCAGGCGCCAGCAAATAGAACGGGTTACGTACAGCCTCCGGGGCTCCCAGGATCAACGCGCCCTGGCCAAAGTAATTGAGCACCAAACCCGGCAGTACGAGCATGAACCACGCACGGGAAATCGGCTTTCGACCAAAGTGGCCCATGTCGGCATACAGCGCTTCAGCACCGGTCAATGCCAGCACGACAGCCCCCAGAATCGCCACACCCATTCCCGGATGAACCGCGAAGAAACGTACGGCCCAAACAGGGTTGAGCGCCTGCAAAACTTCCGGGCGCTGCAAAATCCCGTAGATCCCCAGCGCGCCCAACACCACGAACCACAGCACCATGACCGGACCAAACAGGATGCCGATTCGGGCCGTGCCATGTTTTTGTATCAAGAACAGCGCTACCAGTACGATCACTGATAGGGGCACAACCCAGTGCTCGATCCCGTCAAACGCCAGCTGTAGCCCTTCAACCGCAGAGAGCACCGAAATGGCGGGGGTAATCATGCTGTCCCCGTAAAAAAGTGCCGCACCAAACAGGCCGAGCAGTACCAGTACCTTACTCATGTGCGGATAAGGTGCTGCCGCGCGGCGGGCTAACGCCGTCAACGCCATGATGCCGCCTTCGCCCTGATTGTTGGCACGCAGGATGAACAACACGTATTTGATCGAGACCACCCAGATCAGCGACCAGAAGATCAACGACAGAATGCCCAGCACCCCGTCGTGATTGACCTGAACCCCGTAGTGGCCGGAAAAGACTTCTTTCAGCGTGTAGAGGGGGCTGGTGCCAATGTCCCCGTAAACCACACCAACGGCGGCGACGAGCAAGCCCGCTCCTGACGTTTTGGATTCGGAATCTGCATGCGTGCCGGTTACATTTTCACTCAAGGGTCGCTTCTCTCAAATTGCGGGGGAGAAAGTTCGCGCCATCCTTGGACAATAAAGTGCCAGCGTCATTGGAAATGCAGACGCATGGATGGTCTGAAAAATCGCGGCCAGTATCGTTGGGGGCAAAACCGCCTACCGTAAAGAAAGCGTAAAAATTAAACGGCGCGATCGAACGATAAACCTCACTCGCCCAGCCCTTCTCGAACCATGTCGAAAAAGGTCGTCAAGATACGCCGCGAGCTTTGTGCACGCAGGCACACCAATGTCTCGGTGAAATGCCGCCGGCAGTCAACGATCGGCAAGCCGCGAACCCGTGAATCCGAGCCCAGTTCGGCGGCCGAGACGACCCCGACGCCCATGCCGATCGCCACCGCCTCGCGCGCGGCTTCACGCCCCTCCACTTCGATGGCCTTGCGGATGTGCAGGCCCGCCGCTGCCATCTCCTCTTCCAGGGACAAGCGCGTGACCGAGCCCTGCTCGCGCAGGACCATGGGCGTGTCGTGCAGGTCGGCCAGGCAGATGGACTCGCGTTGTGCCCAGGGATGGTCCTGGGCGACGAACGCCAGCATGGGATCGCTACGCAAGTGCAGTGTCATCAAGCGGTCGTCTTCGATGTTGCGCCCCAGCAGGGCGATGTCGGCCTGGTGACTGAACAACCGCTGCAGGACCTCATCGGTATTGGCGGTTTCGATCTTCACATCGATACCGGGGTAACGGCTGCAGAAGCGTGAGACATAGGGCAGGACGTGCACCGGCGCATCCACGGCAAGGTTCAGGGTCCCGGTCGACAGGGTGCGGTAGTCCGTGAGCATGTCGTGGGCATCGACACTGATATCGAACAGGCGCTGGGTCAGGCCGAACAGCCGCTCGCCCACCTCCGTCAGGCGCACCAGGCGCTTGTCGCGGTAGAACACCATCACCCCGTAATAATCCTCGAGCTTGCGCACCTGGTCGGATACCGCAGGTTGCGACAGGCAGAGTTGCTCGGCCGCGCGGGTGAAGCTGCCATTCATGGCGACGGCGTGAAACGCCTTGAGTTGGGTATGGGAAATCGTCATTGGCGCACCTTGCTATAGGTTCAACTTATTCGTTCATACGATAAATCGATTTTATTTATGAACAGTGAACTGCAAGCATGATTTTCACAAGTGCCGTCCCTCGTATCCCTCCAGGAATGCCCTATGGAAATTGAACGTTTCGCTGCGACAAAACGCCGTTCGGACATGGTCCGGTACGACAACCATCTGTATATCGGTGGCCAGGTTGCCACGGACCTGCAGGGTGATATCCAGGCGCAGACCCGCGAGGTCCTGGCCGCTATCGAGCAGCTTTTGCTCAGTGCCGGCAGCCACCGCGAGCGGGTGCTTTCGGTGCGCATCCTGCTCGCCCATCGCGAAGACTATGAAGGGCTGAACCGGGTCTGGGACGAGTTTTTCCCTGAAGGCCATGCCCCAGCACGCGCTTGCACCCTGGCGCAGCTGATCGACCCCGGTTGGCGCGTGGAAATGATCGTGGTCGCCGCGTGCGGCTGATTGCGTCCTCAACCCTGCCTCGAACCGATCCAACGGAGATGACCCCATGCGCCCCTACTGGCTGGACCAGGCCCTGAAGAATCAACCCGCTGCGCCCTGCCCTGCGCTGCAACAGAACACCCGCGCCGACGTCTGCATCGTCGGCGGCGGCTATACCGGTTTATGGACCGCCATCATGCTCAAGGAACAGAATCCCGAGCTGGACGTGGTCATCGTCGAAGCCGACATCTGCGGTGCCGGTGCCAGCGGGCGCAATGGCGGCTGCGCGCTGTCATGGTCGGCCAAGTACTTCACTCTGGAGCGCTTGTTCGGCGTCAAGGAGGCGATACGCCTGGTCAAGGAATCGGAGCAAAGCATCTACGCCATCGGCACCTTCTGCGAAAAGTACGCGGTGGATGCCGATTACCGTCTCGACGGCACGCTCTACACGGCGACCAACCGCGCCCAGGTCGGCTCGACCGACGGGGTGATCGCGGCGCTGGAGCGCCATGGCATCAACTCTTTCGCCAAATGTGCGCTACCTGACGTGCAACGCATGGCCGGCTCGGCCCGGCACATCGAGGGCTGGTTCTCGCCGGCAGCTGCCAGTGTGCAACCGGGCAAGCTGGTCCGTGGGCTACGCCGGGTGGCACTGGAACTGGGCGTGCGCATTTACGAGGGCACGCCGATGACCGGCCTGGAAGAAGGCATGCCCGCCAGCGTCAATACGCCGAACGGCAAAGTGACCTGCGACCGGGTCGTGCTGGCGATGAACGCCTGGATGGCCCGCGCCTTTCCACAGTTCTCGCGGTCGGTGGCCATTGTCTCCAGCGACATGATCATCACCGAGCCGCGACCGGACTTGCTCGAGCGGATCGGCCTGACCAGCGGAGTCACCGTGCTCGACTCGCGGATTTTCGTGCACTACTACCACAACACCCCGGACGGCCGGATCATGCTCGGCAAAGGGGGCAACACCTTTGCCTACGGCGGTCGCATCCTGCCCGTGTTCGATCAGCCATCGCCCTACGCAGGGCTGTTGCGCAACACGCTGACAGAGTTCTTTCCGGATTTTGCCGATGTCGGTATCGCCGCCACCTGGAACGGCCCTTCCGATCGCTCGGTCACCGGGCTGCCTTTCTTCGGCCGCATGGGCGCGAGCGGCAACGTCTTCTACGGTTTCGGCTATTCCGGCAGCGGCGTGGGTCCGTGCCATATGGGTGGGCAGATCCTGTCGTCGCTGGTGCTCGGGGTGGACAACCCCTGGACGCGCTCGCCGCTGGTGCAAGGTCCGCTTGGGCATTTTCCGCCGGAGCCGGTCCGCTACCTGGGTTCATTGATGGTGCGTAACGCCATTCGCCGCAAGGAGCATGCTGAAGACCACAACCGACCTCCCCGTCGACTTGACGTGCGCCTGGCGAAATTCGCCGCGGCCGCAGGCAAGGCGGACAAGGGATAAGCGCCCCGCCCCGAAGCGAAATTTCACGCTAACGAACAGAAAACCCCGCCCGGTCATGCACCGCGCGGGGTCTTTCTGCTGCCTTTGAATGCCTGCTGCTGATGAACCCTCCAGGCTCAGGCCACGTGCCACCTCAGTTATAAGCTCAGCTTGTTTGTGACATGTGATAAATCGATTTCAGTTATTTGATGCCAGATGTTTTTATCAACCCATGCATCACTCCCCCACAAAAACAACACCGCCGGAGAAGATCATGACCAAAGCCGAATTCCCGACCACCCAGCCACTGGCAACCCCAGCCCTGGGTGAACCCTACCTGCTGACCCCGGGCCCGCTGACCACTTCCAAAGCCACCAAGGAAGCCATGCTGCGCGACTGGGGATCATGGGACGGTGCCTTCAATCAGGTCACCGCTGAAGTTCGCCAGAAACTGCTGGGCATGGCCGGCGTAGAGGATGACAGCTTCGCCTGCGTGCCACTGCAAGGCAGCGGCAGCTACTCGGTCGAGGCCGCGTTGGCCACCGCCATCCCCCGTGACGGCAAAGCCCTGGTGCTGATGAACGGCGCCTACGGCCAGCGTGCCACCAAGACCCTGGAATACCTCGGTCGCGCGTTCATTACCCTGGACAAGGGCGATTACCTGCCGCCCCAGCCCGAAGAAGTGGACGCCCTGCTCAAGGCCAACCCTGACGTCACCAACGTCTTCGTGGTTCATTGCGAAACCAGCTCCGGCATCCTCAACCCGCTGCGTGAAATCGCCGATGTCGTGAAGGCCCACGGCAAGAGCCTGATCATCGATGCCATGAGCTCCTTCGGTGCCGTGCCGCTGACGGTGAACGAAATTGCCTTCGACGTGGTGGTGTCCTCCGCCAACAAGTGTATCGAGGGTATCCCGGGCTTCGGTTTCGTGATCATCCGCCGCTCCGTGCTGGAGGCCGCCAAAGGCCGCGCCAACTCGCTGTCCCTCGATCTCTTCGAGCAATGGGCCTACATGGAACGCACCGGCCAATGGCGCTTCACTCCGCCGACCCACAGTGTGGTGGCGTTCCACAAGGCACTGGAGCAGCACAGCGACGAAGGTGGCGTACACGGCCGGTTGGCGCGCTACACCCGCAACCGCGACGTGCTGGTTGCCGGCATGCGCGAACTGGGTTTCAAGACGCTGCTGGAAGACCGTTGGCTGTCGCCGATCATCACCACGTTCTTCAGCCCTGAACATCCCAACTTCGATTTCACGCGCTTCTACGAAGAACTCAAGGCCCGCCAGTTCATCATCTACCCCGGCAAGTTGACCGTTGCCGAGAGTTTCCGCATCGGCTGCATCGGCCAGATCGACGAATACATCGTCCACCAGTTGCTCCGCGCAATCGCGGACAGCCTGGTCGCCATGGACGTGGACATGTTCAAGCCCGCGGCCTGATCGACCCCTTTAAAGGTCTCTGCCGATTCGAGCGAAGGTGCAATGGGTAGCGCCTTTGGGCAGGGATCTTTTTTTAAACCATGGATTCGATGACGTACCGCTCGGCAGCGCCGGGCAGGAGTCAGCGATCGCGTAATTCATGAATCAAAGCCTGATGCCATTCGCATGTTCATCTGTCGATGTCGTGCGAATGGACAGACTTGTGCACCGAAAACAAAAACAAAAACCGACCAATTTGCGCTGTCTGGCACCACATACGGGATCAGTACACCATGAACAACACGACAAGCCCCCTCGCCACCGGCTGGAAATCCCTCCAGCGTTGGCGCGTGCAGATTTTCCTGATTACCTGGGTGGCGTATGCCGCCTTCTACTTCACCCGCAAAGCGTTCTCCGTGGCCAAGCTGGGTATCGGCGAAGACCCGAACTTCATGCTCGAAAAGGCCATGATGGCCAACCTCGACGCCCTCTACTTGACGGCCTACGCCGTGGGCCAGTTCCTGTGGGGCAACTTCTCCGACCGGTTCGGCCCAAGGGTGGTCGTTCTCAGCGGCCTGGTCATTTCGGCGGCGGCGGCGCTCCTGATGGGGACCTACGCCACGCTACCGATCTTCGTCTCCTGCATGCTGGTCCAGGGTCTCGCCCAATCCACCGGTTGGTCGGGCCTGTGCAAGAACGTCGGGAGTTTCTTCAGTACCAGTGAGCGTGGCCGCGTACTCGGTTACTGGAGCACCTCGTACGCCTTTGGCGGTCTGGTGGCCACGCCGTTTGCCGGCTGGTGGGCCTATCAGGCCTATCACGACTGGCGCATCGCGTTCATCAGCAGTGCCGTTGTCGTGCTGGTGGTGGCGGTGTTGTTCTATTTACTGCAACGCAACCGTCCGGAAGACGTAGGCCTGCCTGCTGTCGAAATCGAGATCGAACCGGTCAGCAACGTCGTGGTTCCCCGCGAAAGCATGTGGGCCGGCATTCGGACTGTGATGAAAAATCGCACCGTGCTGATTCTCGGCCTGGCCTATTTCATGCTCAAGCCCGCCCGCTACGCCATCCTGCTGTGGGGCCCGGTGATCATCTACGAACGCATGCCCGAGATCGGCAAGGTAGCGTCCGCCATCGTCCCCACCTCGTTTGAACTGGCAGGTCTGGTAGGCCCCATCCTCATCGGTATCGCATCGGACAAATACTTCGGCGCTCGTCGCATACCGGCCTGCGTGCTCAGCCTGGTGGTCCTCACTGTCTGCCTTGGGCTGTTCGTTCCCGCCATGCAAAGCGGCAGCCTGTACATGGTGGTCGGCCTGTTGTTCATGATGGGCCTGACGCTTTACGGGCCGGACTCGATGATCAGCGGCTCGGCGGCCATCGACTTCGGCAGCAAGGACGGGGCGGCCTCCGCCGCGGGCTTCGTCAACGGCTGTGGTTCGATCGGTGCGGTCCTTGGCGGCCTGCTGCCGGGCTACTTCGACACCATCACCGTGTTCCTGGTGTTCACCGGCGCCGCACTCCTGGCCAGCCTGATGCTGGTGCCCTTCTGGAACAGCCGGCCGAAAACACTGGAAAACCCGCTGCTGGTATCGACCCCGGTACAACCGGTCATTGTCGGCACCACGCCCTGAATTCGTACTACCCACTCACCTTTCCCTGGAGCAATCATCATGCAATATAAACAACCTTCCCAACTGCAAGCCGTGGTTCTGGACTGGGCGGGCACCGTCGTCGATTTTGGTTCCTTTGCCCCCACGCAGATTTTTGTCGAAGCCTTCGCCGAGTTTGGCGTAGCGGTCTCCCTGGCAGAAGCCCGGGGTCCGATGGGCATGGGCAAGTGGGACCACATCCGCACGTTGTGCAACGAACCGCAGATCGCCGCACGTTATCAGGCAGCCTTCGGACGCCTGCCGACGGATGACGATGTCACCGCCCTGTATGAGCGCTTCATGCCCTTGCAGATCGAGAAGATCGCCCTGCACTCGGCGCTGATTCCAGGTGCGCTGGATACGATCGATGCCTTGCGCGACAAGGGTCTGAAAATCGGTTCGTGCTCGGGTTACCCGGCCGTGGTCATGGAGAAAGTCGTCGAGCTGGCGCGCAAGAACGGCTACGTTGCCGACCACGTCGTGGCCACTGACGAAGTACCCAATGGCCGCCCGCACCCGGCCCAGGCCCTGGCCAACGTGATCGCTCTGGGCATCAGCGATGTGGCCGCCTGCGTCAAGGTCGACGACACCTGGCCAGGCATCCTGGAAGGCCGCAGTGCCGGCATGTGGACGGTCGCATTGACCTGCTCCGGCAACGCACTGGGGCTGACCTATGACCAGTTCAGGGACTTGCCTTCGGACAAGCTGGCCGAAGAGCGCGCCCGCATCACCAGGATGTTCGAAGGTTCGCGCCCGCACTACCTGATCGACACCATCGTCGATCTGCCGGCCGTCATTGAAGACATCAATGCGCGCCTGGCTCGTGGCGAAACCCCTCAGGGTTCCTGACCCTGCACGGCTTGCGCACCTGACAGTGACCGTCCTGTGGGCGGTCACACCCCAAAACAACAAGAGAACCCGATCATGAACTACGCCCACCCAGGCACTCCCGGTGCCATCGTTTCCTTCAAGTCCCGCTACGGCAACTACATCGGCGGCGAGTTCGTCGCACCGGTCAAAGGCCAGTACTTCACCACCACCTCGCCGGTGAATGGCCAACCGATTGCCGAATTCCCCCGCTCCACGGCCGAAGACATCGACAAGGCCCTGGATGCGGCCCATGCAGCTGCCGATGCCTGGGGCAAGACCTCGGTGCAGGACCGCTCCCTGGCGCTGCTGAAGATCGCCGACCGCATCGAGCAGAACCTCGAACTGCTGGCCGTCACCGAAACCTGGGACAACGGCAAGGCCGTGCGTGAAACGCTGAACGCCGACATCCCGCTGGCGGTGGACCACTTCCGCTACTACGCCGGTTGCATCCGCGCGCAGGAAGGCAGCTCCGCTGAAATCAACGAAAACACCGCGGCCTATCACTTCCATGAGCCGTTGGGCGTGGTCGGCCAGATCATCCCGTGGAACTTCCCGATCCTGATGGCCGCGTGGAAACTCGCCCCGGCCCTGGCTGCCGGTAACTGCATCGTGCTCAAGCCTGCCGAGCAGACCCCGCTGGGCATCACCGTGCTGGTCGAACTGATCGGCGACCTGCTGCCACCGGGCGTGCTGAACATCGTGCAAGGCTTCGGCAAAGAAGCTGGCGAAGCCCTGGCCACCAGCAAACGCATCGCCAAGATCGCCTTCACCGGCTCGACCCCGGTCGGCTCGCACATCATGAAATGCGCAGCGGAAAACATCATTCCGTCCACCGTGGAGCTGGGTGGCAAGTCGCCAAATATCTTCTTCGAAGACATCATGAAGGCCGAACCGTCCTTCATCGAGAAAGCCGCCGAAGGCCTGGTGCTGGCGTTCTTCAACCAGGGCGAAGTCTGCACCTGCCCGTCCCGCGCCCTGGTGCAGGAGTCGATCTACGACGAATTCATGCAGGTGGTGATGAAGAAGGTCCTGCAAATCAAACGCGGCGATCCGCTGGACACCGACACCATGGTCGGCGCCCAGGCGTCCGAGCAGCAATTCGACAAGATCCTTTCGTACCTGGAAATCGCCAAGGGCGAAGGTGCCGAGTTGCTGACCGGCGGCAAGGTGGAAAAACTCGAGGGCAACCTGGCGAGCGGGTATTACATCCAGCCGACGCTGCTCAAGGGCACCAACAAGATGCGCGTGTTCCAGGAAGAAATCTTCGGCCCGGTGGTGAGCATCACCACCTTCAAGGACGAAGCCGAAGCCCTGGCCATCGCCAACGACACCGAGTTCGGCCTCGGCGCCGGCCTCTGGACCCGCGACATCAACCGCGCCTACCGCATGGGCCGCGCCATCAAGGCCGGTCGTGTATGGACCAATTGCTACCACCTGTACCCGGCGCACGCCGCGTTCGGCGGCTACAAGAAGTCCGGCGTCGGCCGTGAAACCCACAAGATGATGCTCGACCACTATCAGCAGACCAAAAACCTGCTGGTGAGCTACGACATCAATCCGCTGGGCTTCTTCTAAAACCGAGGGCGACACTGATCCCCGTGTCGCCCTTTCTACCGCCTTCGCGAGCAAGCCCGCTCCCACAGTGATTCGGGTTGACCCAAAAATATCAATTACCCAAAACCCTGTGGGAGCGGGCTTGCTCGCGAAGGCGTCCTCATTGACCTGAGACTTTTCTGTTCCCCTTGATCGCCCCTTTGGAGCCCTCGATGAAAATCCGTTACAAGGTGAGCCTTGTGGCTGCTTGTGTGCTGTTGGTGACCACCAGTCTTCTATCGCTGGTTCAGGTAGAGCAGATCCGTAGCATTTTGCGTCACCAGGTCGAGGCGAGCATTGCCGAATCGAGCAATGCGGTGGCACGGCAGATCGAGAACTGGCTGAACGGCAAGCTTCATCTGATGGACCTGGCCTCCCAGGCGATCGATCGCCAATACAGTGTGCAAGCGACCCAACGCATCATCGACTCGCCCATTCTGAAAGACGAATTCAAGCTGGTGTTCGGCGCCCTGGAGTCAGATGGAAAGCCCATCAAGAACACGGCGGCGTGGAATCCGAAACCCGACTATGACGGTCGCACCCGTCCCTGGTACGCGACTGGAAAGACCGGCAGCCAAGCCGTCCTGACCGAACCCTACAAGGACTCCACCACGGGTGAAATCCTGATCTCGGCCGTCGCCCGGATCAGCGATGCGGGACAGTTGCTCGGGGTGTTTGGCGGTGACATCCGCCTGACCACAGTGGCCGATGCCATCAATACCCTGGATTTCGGCGGGGCCGGTTATGCGTTCCTGCTCAGTAAAAGCGGCAACATCATTTCCCACCCGGACGCCGAACTGAACGGCAAGCCCTACAGTCAGCTTTTTGCCGGGAGCGCCCTGCCCCTCGACGGACAGCTTCAAGAGGTGCGCAGCGATGGGAAGTCGCTCCTGGTGTCCTTCATCCCGCTCTCCGATCTCAAGGGCATGGATTGGTACATCGGCGTGGTCCTGGATCAGGACATCGTCATGGCCGCCGCCCATACCCTGAGTTGGCGAGCCGTGATCGGTACCGGCCTGGGTGTGCTGCTCAGCCTGTTGGTGTTGGGCCTGCTGGTCAGGCGACTGCTGCGGCCGCTGGAACAACTGAAGGACTCGCTGGCAGACATCAATCGCGGTGAAGGCGACCTGACCCGCCAACTGCCCGTGGTCGGCAATGATGAAATCGCGCTGGTCGCCGGGGAGTTCAACCAGTTCCTGCACAACCTTAAGGCGCTGATTGGCGACGTGAAAAACAGCTCGCAACAGGTCCGCGAGAGCACCACCGCGACCTCATGCGAAGCGGATCAGGCCGCCAACCGCGTCCAGGTGCAATTGCAGGAACTGGATCAACTGGCCACCGCCATGACCGAGATGGCCTCGACCGCCGAAGACGTCGCGCGCAACGCGCAAACCGCTGCCGAAGCGGCGATTGCCGCCAACGAAGAAACCGCCGACGGCGTCGCTCTGGTTTCCCGGTCTACCGGGGCCATCAAACGCTTGGCCGAGGAGATGGACGCCACCGGTCATGCGATCAATGACTTGTCCACTCTCAGTCAAAGCATTGGATCGATTGTGGCGGTCATCACCAGCATCGCTGACCAGACCAATCTGCTCGCCCTCAATGCCGCCATCGAGGCCGCCCGTGCCGGCGAATCGGGACGCGGGTTTGCGGTGGTGGCCGATGAGGTGCGCTCCCTGGCCTCGCGCACCCAGCAATCCACCCAGGAAATAAGCGAGATGATCGACCAGCTGCAGACCGGGGTAAAACATGCCCAGGCACGCATGCAGCAGAGCCGTGACACGGCCAGCAGGACGGCCGGGGATGCCAACGCCGCCAATGACACCCTCGAACGCATACGCGAGGCCATTTACCGCATCAATGACATGAACCTGCAGATTGCCGCGGCGGCTGAAGAACAAAGCGTCACGACCGAAGAAATCAACCGCAACACCACCAATATCCGCGACATCAGTCTTGAAGTCTCCGGCAGTGCGGACAAACAGGCTCGCCAATGCTCAGCCATGGTGGAACACGTCGGCCAGCAAGACAAACTACTGAGTCGCTTCCGGATTTGAATGTTGTATTTGCCCGAATGCTTGAGCTGCAAACCCGTAACAGATCACAAAAACAACTATTCCACCGA
>NZ_AKJO01000008.1:0-66245 GCF_000282295.1 Pseudomonas sp. GM33 | reverse complement strand
CGCTCCCACAGGGGTTTTGTGTAAACCCGCATCAGGTAACCGACACAAGTCCAATGTGGGAGCGGGCTTGCTCGCGAAGGCGCCCTAAATGACACAACACCCAAGCTCTGGCCGCTCTGGCATGGGCCTTGCGTACCTGTCATTCAGCGTTTCACCCAACCCGTCACACCCGAAAGTCCAAAAGATCGAACAATAAAAAATAGAGAGGACTTATGACTACTTCTTCCACACAGCTCAAACCCACACTCGGCACCCTGCACCTTTGGGGCATTGCCGTCGGCCTGGTGATCTCCGGCGAGTACTTCGGCTGGAGCTACGGCTGGGGTACCGCAGGCACCCTGGGTTTTCTCGTCACCGCGTTGATGGTGGCGACGATGTACACGTGCTTCATTTTCAGCTTCACCGAACTGACGACGGCGATTCCCCACGCTGGCGGGCCATTTGCCTATAGTCGCCGGGCCTTTGGTGAGAAAGGCGGGTTGATCGCCGGCATCGCCACCCTGATCGAATTCGTCTTTGCCCCACCGGCCATCGCCATGGCCATCGGCGCCTACCTCAACGTGCAATACCCGGAACTGGACCCGAAGATCGCCGCCGTTGGCGCCTATTTCGTGTTCATGGGCCTGAATATCCTCGGCGTCAGCATCGCGGCCACCTTCGAACTGGTGGTCACCGTACTGGCCGTCGCAGAACTGCTGGTGTTCATGGGCGTGGTCGCCCCGGGCTTCAGTTTCAGCAACTTTGTACTGAACGGCTGGTCGGGTGCCAATGAATTCACGATGAGCTCGATTCCTGGCATTTTCGCCGCCATTCCCTTCGCGATCTGGTTTTTTCTCGCTATCGAAGGCGCAGCCATGGCCGCCGAGGAAGCCAAGGACCCGAAACGCACCATCCCCAAGGCCTACGTCAGCGGCATTCTGACCCTGGTGTTCCTGGCCATCGGCGTGATGGTGATGGCCGGCGGCGTCGGCGACTGGCGCCAACTGTCGAACATCAACGATCCGCTGCCCCAGGCGATGAAAGCCGTGGTCGGCAATAATTCGACCTGGATGCACATGCTGGTGTGGATCGGTCTGTTCGGCCTGGTGGCGAGTTTCCACGGGATCATTCTTGGCTATTCACGCCAGTTCTTCGCCCTGGCTCGCGCTGGCTACCTGCCCAAAGGCCTGGCCAAACTCTCGCGCTTCCAGACGCCGCACCGGGCTATTCTGGCCGGTGGCGTGATCGGCATTGCGGCCATCTACAGCGATGGCCTGGTGAACCTGCAAGGCATGACGCTGACGGCGGCGATGATCACCATGTCGGTATTCGGCGCCATCGTGATGTACATCATCAGTATGCTGAGCCTGTTCAAACTGCGTAAAACCGAACCGAACCTGGAACGCACCTTCCGCGCACCGGGCTATCCGATCGTACCGGGGATCGCGCTGTTCCTGGCGGTGGTGTGCCTGGTGGCGATGGCGTGGTTCAACACCTTGATCGGCCTGATCTTCCTCGGGTTCATGATCGCCGGTTACCTGTACTTCCAGTTGACCGCCCGGCAGCGCTCCGAAGCACCGGCGGACGCTATGCTCGAAGGTATATGAAATGCACCGGTGCCGGGCCCGCTGCCCGGCACCTGCATGATTGAAGTGCACGCAGTTCCCCTGTGGGAGCGGGCTTGCTCGCGAAGGCGTCGTGTCAGTCGGCATCCATTTTGAATGACACACCGCATTCGCGAGCAAGCCCGCTCCCACAGGAAGAGCAGATTGCAGTAATTATTGGAGGACACCGCCCCATGGCCACATTCGCCCATACCGTCGGCGCCCAGACTTACCGCTTCGACAACCTCAAGGAAGTGATGGCCAAGGCCAGCCCGGCCCGCTCCGGAGATTTTCTGGCCGGCGTCGCCGCGCTCAACGATGGCGAGCGAGTGGCCGCACAGATGGCTTTGGCCGACACGCCGCTAAGTCACTTTCTGCAGGAAGCACTGATCCCCTACGAATCCGATGAAGTGACGCGTCTGATCATCGACACCCACGACAAAAATGCCTTCGCGGTCGTCAGCCACCTCACCGTCGGCGGTTTTCGCGACTGGCTGCTCAGTGATGCCGCCGATGAACAGGTCCTGCGCGCCCTGGCACCCGGTCTGACGCCGGAAATGGCCGCCGCCGTATCAAAGATCATGCGTGTGCAGGATCTGGTGCTGGTGGCGCAAAAAATCCGCGTGGTCACGCAGTTTCGCGGCACCCTGGGTCTGCGCGGGCGCCTGTCCACGCGACTGCAACCGAACCACCCCACCGACGAACCGGCCGGCATCGCCGCGAGCATTCTCGACGGCCTGCTGCACGGCAATGGCGACGCGATGATCGGCATCAACCCGGCCACCGACAGCATTGCCTCGATTTGCGCGATGCTGGAGATGCTCGACGCAATCATCCAGCGCTACGAAATCCCGACCCAGGCGTGTGTGCTGACCCATGTCACCACGTCGATCGAGGCGGTCAATCGCGGCGTCCCGTTGGATCTGGTGTTCCAGTCGATCGCCGGCACCGAAGCGGCCAATGCCAGTTTCGGCATCAACCTGAGCGTGTTGAAGGAAGGCTATGACGCCGGATTGAGTTTGAATCGCGGCACCCTGGGCCAGAACCTGATGTACTTCGAAACCGGCCAGGGCAGCGCTCTGTCGGCCAACGCTCACCATGGTGTCGATCAACAAACCTGCGAAACCCGCGCCTATGCCGTCGCGCGTCACTTCAACCCGTTTCTGGTCAACACCGTTGTCGGCTTTATCGGCCCGGAATACCTGTACAACGGCAAACAGATCATCCGCGCCGGACTGGAGGACCACTTCTGCGGCAAATTGCTCGGTGTGCCCATGGGTTGCGACATCTGCTACACCAACCATGCCGAAGCCGACCAGGACGACATGGACACCCTGCTGACCCTGCTGGGTGTCGCCGGGATCAACTTCATCATGGGTATCCCGGGTTCCGACGACATCATGCTCAACTACCAGACCACCTCGTTCCACGATGCGCTCTACGCCAGACAGACCCTGGGGTTGAAGCCCGCGCCGGAGTTCGAGCAATGGCTGGCGAAAATGGGCATCTTCACTCAATCGGACGGCAGGATTCTCTTCGGTGACAGCCTTCCGCCGGCTTTTCGGCAGGCCTTGGCGCAATTGGGATGAGTAATGACATGGATAAACTACCCTTCGACCCCCACAACCCATGGCTGGAACTGCGACGCCTGACACCGGCGCGAATTGCCCTGGGCCGAACCGGCACCAGTATTCCCACCCGCGCGCAACTGGACTTCCAGTACGCCCACGCCCAGGCACGGGATGCGGTGCACTTGCCGTTCGATCACGCGGCACTCAACTCACAACTGGCCGAACGCGGACACGAAAGCCTTTTGCTGCACAGCGCCGCAATCGACCGCAACAGTTACCTGCAACGCCCGGACCTGGGACGAAAGCTGAGTGATGCGTCGGCAAAAAACCTGCGTGACTACGCTACGGCGCATCCTGGCGGAGTCGATCTGGTGATTGTGATCGCCGACGGCCTGTCGGCACTGGCCGTTCATCGCCATACCCTGCCCTTTCTGGCACGCCTCGAAGAACAGATTGCAGCTGAAGGCTGGACTGTTGCGCCGGTGATATTGGTGGAACAGGGGCGCGTGGCGGTCGCTGACGAAATCGGTGAGCTGCTGGGTGCGAAAATGACCGTCATCCTCATCGGCGAACGCCCTGGCCTCAGCTCCCCGGACAGCCTGGGATTATATCTCACCTACAATCCCAAAGTCGGCCTTACCGATGCCTACCGCAATTGCATCTCCAACGTGCGGCTCGAGGGCCTGAGTTACGGCATGGCGGCACACCGTTTGCTGTACTTGATGCGCGAAGCCTGCCGACGGCAGTTGTCAGGGGTCAATCTGAAGGATGAAGCACAGGTTCAGACACTGGAATCGGACGCGGGAGCCGACATGAAAGATAATTTCCTGCTTGGGCCGCCGAATGCCTGAACCGCTTCCGCATTGCACATTCGTACCAGTTTAAGGCAGGATCGTTGCACGGCCGCCAAGGGTTTCCCATCGCCGTCAGAGACGTAAGACAGCCACTTGAAGACGAGACCTACCATGCGGATTATTCAAGCGACCCTCGAACACCTGGACCTGCTGACCCCGTTGTTCGTCAAATATCGCGAGTTTTATGGCTCCCTGCCGTATCCGGACTCGTCCCGGGCGTTCCTCGAAAAACGCCTGCGTCGCAAGGAGTCGGTGATCTACCTCGCGCTGTCCGATGACGACAGCCACAAGCTGATGGGCTTCTGTCAGCTGTACCCGAGCTTCTCCTCGCTGTCACTCAAACGCGTGTGGATCCTCAACGACATCTATGTCGCCGAGGACGCCCGCCGCCAGTTGGTGGCCGACAACCTGATCCGTACCGCGAAAAAAATGGCCAAGGAAACCAATGCCGTACGCATGCGCGTTTCCACCAGCAGCAACAACGAAATCGCGCAGAAAACCTACGAATCCATCGGATTCAAGGTAGACACCGAATTCAAGAACTATGTGCTGCCGATCAGCGACGAACTCTGAATCACCTGCGCCCTGCTCGCGCTGGCATCGCGAGCAGGTTCGCTCCCACCTGTTCGTTATCAAACATCAGCCCTGTCATGACATTCCCCGCTACAATCTCGACGCGATTTTCACCACTCGCCTCGTATAATCCCGATATTCCCGGCTTGTAAGAAAAACTACCCCTATCCGTAGTCTTACGCGAAGTCATCCGCACAGGCCTGCAGAGTCGGGCCAATACCACAGGTGCTATCCATGGATTTCAACCCGATCGACATTGTCCTGCATCTCGACGTCTACCTCGACATGCTTGTAGCCAACTACGGGGCATGGATCTACGCCATTCTGTTCCTGGTGATCTTTTGTGAAACCGGCCTGGTGGTCATGCCCTTCCTGCCGGGCGACTCCCTGCTGTTCATCGCCGGCGCCGTGGCGGCCGGTGGCGGCATGGATCCGGTACTGCTCGGCGGCCTGCTGATGCTGGCGGCGATCCTGGGCGACAGCACCAACTACATCATCGGACGAACGGCGGGTGAAAAACTGTTCAGCAATCCGAACTCGAAGATCTTCCGCCGCGACTACCTGCAACAAACCCACGATTTCTACGACAAGCATGGCGGCAAAACCGTGACCCTGGCGCGCTTCCTGCCCATCATCCGAACCTTTGCACCCTTCGTCGCCGGTGTGGGGAAAATGCCCTATCCGCGCTTCTTCGCCTTCAGTGTGCTGGGCACCATCCTGTGGGTCGGTGGCCTGGTGACCCTCGGTTATTTCTTCGGCAACGTACCGTTCATCAAGAAGAACCTGTCGCTGCTGATTGTGGGCATCATCCTGTTGTCGCTGGTGCCGATGATCATCGGCATGGTGCGTAGCCGCCTTGCCGGTTCGAGCTCCAAAGCCGAATCGCGCTGACACGATGTGGTCCCTGAGCGCCTGGCGTCGCCGGCGCACCCTGGCCAGGCACCCGATTGCCGATGACATGTGGCAACGGGTGCGTCATCACCTGAGCTTTCTCGATGGCATCAGTGCCGCCGAAGACCAATGGCTGCGCGAAGCCTGCGTGCTGTTCCTCGAAGACAAGCACCTGACCGCCCTCCCCGGCGTAGAACTGCACCAGGAGCAACGCTTGCTGCTCGCTGCCCAGGCGCAACTGCCGCTGCTTCACCTCGGCGACCTGAACTGGTATCAGGGCTTCCACGAAATCATTCTCTATCCCGACGACTTCCTCAGCCCCCAGCGCCATCGCGACGCCAGCGGTGTCGAGCATGAATGGGACGGTGAGCACAGCGGAGAAGCCTGGCAGCAAGGCCCGATCATCCTCGCCTGGCCCGGCGTTTTGGCCAGCGGAGGCTGGGAAGGCTACAACCTGGTGATCCACGAACTGGCGCACAAACTCGACATGCTCAACGGTGACGCCAACGGCCTGCCGCCACTGCATCCCGACATGCGGGTCAGCGACTGGGCCAAGGTCATGCAAGAGGCCTACGACGACCTGGACCGGCAACTGGAACGCAATCCCGACGCTGAAACCGCCATCGACCCGTACGCCGCCGAAAACCCTGCCGAGTTTTTCGCCGTCACCAGCGAATACTTCTTCAGCGCCCCGGATTTGCTGCACGAGGCCTATCCACAGGTGTACCAGCAGCTGAAGCTGTTCTATCGCCAGGACCCGCTGGCAAGGTTGAAGCAACTTCAGGCGCATGACCCTGTCTATCAGGCACACCAGTGAGCGCCATACGACTTCTGGTACATGGCGTCGACACAGGAATATGCCTATAATCGCCGCCACTTTTTGGTCAATCCGGCCAAGTGTTTCTGGTCAACTAACGGGGGCAACGCCCAATGAGCTACAGCAAGATTCCGGCTGGCAAAGACCTGCCGAACGACATCTACGTCGCGATCGAGATTCCGGCCAACCACGCGCCGATCAAATACGAAATCGACAAAGACAGCGATTGCCTGTTCGTTGACCGTTTCATGGCCACCCCAATGTTCTACCCGGCCAACTACGGTTACATCCCGAACACCCTGGCTGACGACGGTGATCCCCTCGACGTGCTGGTCGTGACCCCTTACCCGGTTGCTCCTGGTTCGGTAATCCGCGCTCGCCCGGTCGGCATCCTGAACATGACCGACGACGGCGGCGGCGATGCCAAAGTCATCGCAGTTCCGCACGACAAGCTGTCCCAGCTGTACGTCGACGTCAAGGAATACACCGACCTGCCAGCACTGCTGATCCAGCAGATCGAGCACTTCTTTGCGAACTACAAAGATCTCGAAAAAGGCAAATGGGTGAAGATCGAAGGCTGGGCCGGTGCAGACGCCGCCCGCGACGCGATCACCAAGTCGGTTGCAGCCTATAAAGGTTAAGAGAAGCCGCGAGCTTCCAGCGACAGGCTTCAAGAAAAACCCCGGGTGATCCGGGGTTTTTTGTGGGCGCTTGATAAGCGCGTTAAACATGATGTTTGTCCTTGTTCGATCTTGGTTTTTATCTGTTTAAAATTCCTCAAGAACGTCTTACATCCGGTCGTAAATTACCCACGAAATTTGAACGAGGCGTTTATTCAAACCCTTACCCGCCGTCAGTAGACTCGCGTTCATGAAAAAGAACACTAGCGGCCCACGCTTTAAAGCGCTCCTCGAAGCAGCGAACATCACAACCACCGGATTTGCCGACTTTCTGGATACGGCTCCGCAAAATGTCCATAACTGGTACACCCGCGGCGTGCCTGCCCATTGCATGGAAGAAGTCGCCAGAAAACTCTCCGTCAACAGTGACTGGCTGAAAACCGGCGAAGGCTCGAAAGACGCCCGGCATCTGCGCCTGATCGAGGAGTCAGGCAACATCTTCGACGCCCAAACCATCCGCGGTATCTACACGGTCATCGAGCCTGTCGACGTCGAACTGCCTTTCTACAAAGAAGCTGTCATCGCCCCGGGATCCAACAAAACCCACGTCATAGAAGATCCCGAGACGTCCATTCGCCTGCCCCGCAGCCATCTCGACTCACTGGAAATCAACCACGCCGACGCCATCTGCGCCTTCATGAGCGGTAACAGCATGGGCGAGAAAATTGAAGACGGTTCGACCCTGGCGATTGATCGTGGCCTGACCCAGATTATCGATGGCGAGATCTACGCCATCGAACATGACGGCATGCTGCGCATCAAGTACCTGCACCGACTACCGGGCAACTCCCTGCGATTGCGCAGCCACAACCGCGCCGAGTACCCGGATGAAATCTTCCGGGCGGCACAAATCGAGGAACAGAACATCCGGGTACTGGGCTGGGTGTTCTGGTGGTCGACCCTGAACAAACGGCGGCCCGCGGTGCCGTTTCTTTAAACGCTCCACAACGCCCATCGGCCATCCAGCCAGGTGGCCGAACAGCTCTGCACGGCACTTCCCGCTGGGAATTTGCGCTAAACCTGCGTATGCTGCGCCCCACATTTGCGCATCGACCCGCCCTGCGGCTCAGATGCGCTGACCTGACAGATGACTTTCTCACCAGGTCCCACAGCCGGACGCAAGATCCGGGTGTACGTTTTGAAGGCTGGCGCGGTTTACCAAAAATGATCCAAGCCAGTCCCCGAGAAGCCGGCCACAAGCCGGCTTTTTAATGCCTGAAAGAAAGTGACTCACAAAAAAATCACTCAGCCCCTTCAGTATTCTGCGCATAAAACTCCTGCAGCTTGGCTTGCAACAGTTTCTTGTCTGGCAATTGAGTGCGGTACTCCGCAATCAAGGCTGGCGACAGTGAGCGGTTCAAGGCGTACTCGACGATTTCGTCCTCTTTGCTCGCGCACAGCAATACGCCGAGCGCCGGGTTTTCGTGTGGTTTGCGGACATTGCGGTCCAACGCTTCAAGATAAAAATCCATTTTCCCCAAGTATTCCGGCTCAAAGCGCCCGACCTTGAGTTCGATCGCCACCAGGCAGTTCAGCCCACGGTGGAAGAACAACAGATCCAGCGCAAAGTCCCGCCCGCCTACCTGCAACGGATATTGCGAACCCACAAAGCAGAAGTCCCTGCCCAGTTCGATCAGAAAATCCCTGAGCTTGTGCAGCAGGCCTCCATGCAAGTCCGTCTCTGCATGACCACGCTCCAGAGCCAAAAACTCGACCACGTAGGCGTCCTTGAACACGTTCAGGGCCTGGGGATGAATTTGTCGCAGCGGTGCTGAGACTTTTGCCGGGCTGACCACTGAACGTTCAAACAAAGCTGCCTTGAACTGCCGCTCCAGTTCGCGGCTCGACCACTTTTCCTGGATTGCCATGCGCAGGTAAAACTCGCGCTCCTCCGGGTGTTTGCTCTGGTTGAGGATGACCAAGTTCTGGGTCCAGGGTAATTGTCGCAGCAGTGCTGCGACTTTTGCGTCATGCCTATAAGCCTCGTAAAACTTGCGCATGCGAAAAAGATTCGTACGGGTGAACCCCCGCAATCCAGGCTGCGTATAGGCCAGGTGCTGAGCCAGTTGAGCCACCACCCCATCACCCCACTCCGCCGCTTCAATCTTGCGGCTGATGTAGGCCCCAACCTGCCAGTGCAGCTCTATCAGCTCGGTGTTGACCGCCTGCATGGCGCGTTGTCGAGCAGTCACAATCAGTTGGGTAACTTCACTGAAAGCAGAATCGAGAGAGGTATTGCCAGGAAGATCATTCACGTCAGGACATTTCCATGTCAGCTGGAGGGCTTTCTCAATTACTCCTGAAACCGACGCAGGAACATTCACAATGTATTTCTGCATGAAACAACGCTAACAAGCATCCCCCCACCCAGAGAACACTTGCCAAGCCAAAATGGCCGATGCTAAATCCACCCCGTCCAAAAACCGCTCCCCGTACCCCGGAAGAGGCTCTGCCGGTCGGACTTCGCTTTCAAGCTCAACGATGAAGCCCTGTATGGCCCAAGGATCACGGGCGCAATCGTGTGCAAACCCTGCGCAAGTTGTACCTCAACCTCACGGATAGCTGAACGATTTCACCAACGTCAATTCCCCGACCGCCCGCATCGGCACCAGGAAGGTCTCCATCTTCTCGCTCGGCGTGCCTTCCTCGGTAATCACCGTCACCTGCGCGGTGGTCAGCGCTTGTACCGCGTCTTCCTGCCCCTCCTCATCACTGCTGTAGCCGCCACCGAAGTAGTTCACATATACCAGGTACTGCCCCTTGATCGGTGCAGGCATGGCAAAGATTTCCGGGCCGTAGCCGGTAGTGACGTCGACGTCGAGTGCTGCGCCGTTGGGGGCGATGCGGTCGCCGTACCAGATGTGCGCGCCGTCGGGGGTGATGAGGTGCAGGTCGAGGTCGGTGTTGTCGCTGTCCCATGCCAGTAATACACGTAACTTGGCCGGGGTCGCACCGCCGCTGCTGTTGAGGAATTGCGTGCGGTGACGTTGCTGGCCATCGGGGTTGCGAACTTCGACGCTGTTGCTGCCGTTGGGGAATGAGAACGGGCGATCGAAGCGGCCGGCCGGGTCAATTTTCAGCGGCATGCTCACCCCGTTGACGATCAGCCGGCCGGGCTCTGTGGATTTCGCTGTGGCTTTGATCTGGCCGCTGATGCGTGCGGTGTTGGCCTGCCCTGCCGGGGTGTTGACCGATGAGGCCGGGTAGTTGACGACCTGCCGGAAGCTTTCCCCCTCGCCCTCGGGTGCGCCGGTGCGCCAGCCGCCTGCGGGGGTGTCGAGTTTGACGCTGTCCGCCGCCATCACTGATGGCAACGCCAGCAGCGAGCAGAGACACAGCAAGACCTGTGGATAACGGAGTTTCATGGTCTATTCCAGCAAGAGGTGGCGGGCGAGCCCTTCGATGTAGGTTTCATCCTGGCCGTTGGGGTGAGCCTCGAAGGTCAGGTGCAGGTATTCGTGGGTCAGGTCGAGGCGGTCTTGCAACGTCAGCACGCCACGCACGTAGATACGCTGACGTTCGCGGTCGACATAGGGGTGTCCGAAGGCCAGGCGGCATACGGCGAAGGTGCCGACTTCGTTGTAGCCGACCTCGCCTTGCAATCGCGCACGCCAGCCGCGCCGCTGTTTCTGCAGCCAGTCTTGCGCGGCAGGCAACGCTTCGCAGGACGCGACCGGGTTGTCCCAGCGACTGAGACTGGCGCGTGGGTAGGCGTGCAGCAGGATGGCGTCGTAGCGCTGGCCGGCACCGGCCTGTTCGACGGCTTGCTGCCAGGACAGCTTGTCCGGGCCGGGTTGATCGGAATGATAGGTGACGGTGCTGCCGGTCAGGACCAGGTCGCTGGTCCACGCAGCGATATCGCGGGATTCGGAGGATGCCGGACGCGGCGCGACCCGCTGACGGCTACTGCTGTCGTCGATGCTCAGGCAATCGCCGCTGCGCGTGGCGTTTTGCAGCAGGTACGTGCGGATGGCCACCGCGAGGGCTTTGGCGGCCTCGACCGGCTCGGCAGTGGCTTCGCGCTGGAGCACACGGGCGACGTACTCTTCGCGATCCAGCCGGGCGACGAGCTTGTCGTTCAGCAGAAAGAGTTCGCCGTCACTGTGGATATCCAGCGCATTGCCGTTGGCGAATTCGACGCGGTAGTTACCCTGTAACGCTCCGGAAGACACCGCAGAGCCTCCTGACAAGACACGCCGAAGTGGATAGCGGGAGAACAGGTCGACCTCTACACACTTCCCTGCATCCGCAGGCCAGGCAACAGGAATCGCCGCGGACAATGCCTGCGCGTAATCACGCAGTACCCGCTGACTGGTGCCCCGCCCCCCAGCCCAGACCGGTGCACCCTCCGCCGTCCAACCGGCAAATCCGCCCTGGCGTGACGTGGCATCCTGATCTGCCAACCAGCTCCAGGTCTTCACCCGCAGGCGGCTTCCAAGTTCGCCGACGACATTGCCATCAGCGGCATTGAGCACCACGTCGAGCAACACACGTCGGGCTTGATCCTGCGCCGGCAGCACGGCCAACACCTTCAACAGCTGCGCCACCGAAACCCGGGTAGCCGGTTGCAACGAAGGCAAATCCAGCAGCCATTGCGGCGCCTGCCGTGCCTGCCAATAGGCTCGCCAGTCGGCCTCGCGGATGCCCAGTCGCGCGGGTTCGAAATACAGACCGCATGACTTCACCAACGCCTGATCGCGTTCGATCCTGCCGCCCGCCGTGCAGCAATAGACTTCTTCCTTAGACTGGCCGCGACATTCATAAGCCGGCTCACGCGCACCGGTGTCCACTAGCCAGGCGTAGACGAACAACTTCCACACACTGCCCAAGGGTGTCTGCAAGGTCTGCGGCAGTGGCTCGCGGGCGATCACCTGAGTTCGGCTCAAAGACAGTAAGTCGCCCTTGAAGGCCAGGCGCAGCGGTTCGTCCTGTGCTGTCGCCAGCACAGGGATCAAACACAGCAGCCACCCCAGCAGCAACCTGTGCACGTCAGTGAACCGTAACCTGGCCAAGGGCTGCCTTTTGTTCCATCGCCTGATGCTGCGGCGCATACACCTGAGTGAATCGCACCGGCGGCAAGTTGAACTGCCCCTTCTGCGAGAAACGCACCAGATGCCGCAGGCGCAATTCGCCACTCAAGGCATCGACCGGAATGGCATAAGCCATTTGCCCCGGCTCGAAACGCGCCTTCTCCAGCGATGTCGGTTCGGTGCCAGCCTTGCCCATGAGCTTGATGCCCCAGGTCGTGCGCTCGACATCAGCGCCCGGTGGCAGCGGCACTTCCAGCAGGCCGTAGCGCAGCGGTTTGGCGGCTTTGCTGGTGATGATCACTTCGTCGAGATAAAGATTGTCGCTGGACAGCGGCGCGTTGCCGACTGCCTCGAGTTTGAAAGTGAAAGCCTCATCACCCGGCACCAGTCGCGACAGGCGACGGGTGATGGTCACGGCCATCGGATCCACCGCCGGCTGCTGGCTGCGATAGCTCAATGCAGCGCGTAGCGGACGCTCCTGCACCCCGCTCAGCGTCAACACCGCCGGCACTGGCGCAGACCCCTGCCACGTCCAAAACATCTCACCAGAAACCCCGTACTGTTTCTTCCAGCCTTCACCCGGGGCCAATGCAATGGTGGGCGATGCCTGCTCGATGCTGCGTTGCAGCCAGGTGAGCGCCAATGCCCGTTCCAGGGTCGATTGCTGTGGCAACAGGCGTTGCAGTAATGCCTGGGCGCGAACCTGATCGAAGGGTTGCAGCGACAGGTTCAGCGCTTCGGCGAACGGCTGGGAACTGACCGCCAGACGTTGCTGCGCGTCGGCCAGTTGCCGGTTGAACGCATTCGGCAAAACAACCTTCGCCTGCCTGGCCAGCGCGGCCGTCAACACTCTCGCGGCAGCCAGCCCCAGGGCTGAGTCAGGATCGCTCATGACGAGGCTGTCTTCGCCGTCCTCCATCAGGTTCGCAGCCGTGCCCTCGCCTGCTTTCGCCAAGTCTTCCATCAGGCCACTGAGCAAGGTGTTGACCGGCAACTGCATCTGTTTGGCGAACGACAGGATCAGCGCCCGCTGCAGCAGCGGCGTGTTGTTCGCCTGTTTGGCGTAGACCTCCAGCACACGCTGCCAATGCTCCGGCGGCAGGTTCAGGTCCAGCACCCGGCTGGCGTGCCAGTCAGCGTAATAGGCATAGGCGGTGAGGAACGCGTCCGGCTCGCCGTCCATGCCCCACCAGGTAAAGCTCGCCGAAGGACCGGCCATTTGTACCAGGCGCAGGCGACTGTTTTGCATGATCAGGCGCAAGCGATCGCGGATCTGCGGATTCGCCGCCAGCGTCGGGTAGGCAATGCTCAACGGCAACAATCGACTGGCGGTCTGCTCGACGCCACCGTAGGGGTAGCTCAACAGGTCGTCGAGGGCCGAACGGAACAACGCTTGCGGACTGTCATCCAGGCGCAGGCGAATATCGGTTGCGTCTGCCGGCAGAGTCAGCGGTGTATCGCCGCTGCTCACATCGAGACTCTGGGATTGCGTCACCCGCCAACCTTCACCGGTCGCACTCAGGTGCACCGTCAACGCATCAGCGGTTTTGCCGTCCTGCACCAGCTCGGCGCTCCACTCGCCATTGGCCAGTTCAAACGCTGGCAAGGGGATGTAGTTGATGCCGCTGTTCAGGGTCACAGGCAAGCGCTGTTCGTTGCCGGCGTAACGGGTCACCAGCTCGACCTTGACCGGTTTCTCGCCCTGACTGAAGGCGAACACACCAAGGTCCGGTTTGTCGCCGGCACGGAATCGACTCGGCCCGCTCCACTTCAGGTACAGCGGTTTTTCCGAGCGTACGAATTGCTTCTTCTGTCCGACCTGACCGTCATCGGCGATGGCCCTGGCGGTGATGCGCCAGCGGGTCAGTGAGTCGGGCATTTTGAAGGTGAAACGGGTCTTTCCGTTGGCATCGGTCAGTAACTCTGGCTGCCACGCCGCCGTGTCGACATCCTCGCGACGCGGCCGTTCCAGCACTTTCACGCCGCGCTCACTGCGATTGGCTTTGCCCGGCGCACCGGGGCTGCCCGGCAAGGCGACGTCATAACTGATGAACGACAAACTCGCGCTGGTGCGCACGTTGTTGCGCCGCGGGTGATAGAAGAACTGGTCGATGCTCGGCGCCACTTCCGGTTGCAGCGCGTAGACCATTTCATCGACCACGCTGACCGTCAGGTGCGCCGGGATCGGCTTGCCGGCAAATTGAGTCGTCAGGTCCACCGAGACGGTTTCGCCCGGCTGGTAGGTGTCTTTATCGGTGGCGATGGCCACGTCGATTTGTGGCGTCAGCACTTTGATGCCGGCGTTCTGGAAACTGTACTGGCCGCCCTTGGTGTACAGCACCGAGAAGGTCAGGTTCGGCGCGAAGCCGTCCTTCACCGGGATGCGCGCGCGATATTGGGTATCGCTGAGTTTTTCCGTCTTCAGCCAGTCACCGCCTCTGGACAGCAGCGCGGTCGCCTCGACCTTGTCCCGCTCCAGCGACAGCAAGGCATCGTTGACCGGTTCCGGGAAAGTGATCAGCGCCAGCGCTTCATCGCCGGTGATGTACTCGGGCTTGTCGAGGACGATTTCCACGGTGCCGGGCACGGCTTTGACACCTTCACCGGTGACCGAATGCCCGGTGGCGCCGACCACGCGACCGTGGTCATCCTTGAGCGTCAGGTTGTAGGTGCCCGGGCGGTCAAAGGCCAGGGTGAAACCTTTGTCGGTTGCCGCGAGTTTTCCTTCACCGGTGCTCTGGTCTTCCAGACGTACCCAGCCGTAGCTGCCCGGTGTAACGGCCTGCGCCTGCTCGCCTTCGCGGGTGTAGCTGAACGCAACCTTGTCGCCCACCGCGCTGAAGCGTCGGGGCGCGCTCAAGCGGAAGTTCGCCGCACCACGGTCGATGAGGATTTCCTTGGTGGTCTTGACCCGATACGCCGCGCCGTCGCTGGCGAACACGGTGAGCATGTAGCGACTCGGCTTGTCGGCGGCGGGCAGGTCGAGCGTTGCGTTGCCCTTGGCGTCGGTGGTCAGTTCGGTACTGGTCAGCTCCACCGGAAATTGCCCGAGGTACTGCAGCTCGTTGTCGACCATCGACAGCTGTTGGGCGCGCAGGCTCAGGCTCAATTTCGCATTGGCCACCGGTTTGCCGTCCGGGTACAGCAGCACCAGGTTGCCCTTGACCGGCTCGCCGGTGCGGTAATCCTGCTTGGCCAGATTGAGCGAAATCTCGAAGTGCGGCTTGATGTATTCAGCGACGCGGAAGGCGCTGCTGTAGGTCTGATCCTTGTACGTAAAACGCAGTTCATAACCACCGGCCACGGCATTGTCCGGCAACTGGAATCGGCCTTGGGTACCAGCCCTGGAATCGAGTTTCAGATCGAGGGATTGCAGCGCCGTGCCGGTGGCATCGAGCACGCTCACATTGACGTCGGCAGCGCTTGGCTGCACCGAGTCCCGCGCGTTCTTGAATTCACGTCCGACGATTTTCAGCGACACCCAATCCCCCGGTCGATACAGCGGCCGGTCGGTGAAGGCATAGAGTTTGGTGTCGTAGATTTCGCTGTCGTAGTAGAAATTCTCGGAGACGAACACCCCGCCCTCTTCGTCTTCACCGATCACGAAGGAACGCTCGGGGCTGACGTGCTTCAGGCGCAGCAAGCCGTCGCTATCGGTGGCGCCGCTGCTCATCACACCCAGGCCGTCGGTCCACAGCACATTGACCTTCGGCACCGAGCTGCCTTCGTGTTTGCGCGCGGCCCACACCAGCAATTCGTCACCGGCAATCTTGCTCACCGCCACGGTGTTGGAGACGAACACCATGGTGGTCGCGCGGTACTTGCCGATCAGCGCTTCCACCAGATAAAGACCCGGTTTGAGAGTGCCCAGCGGGATGTACACATTGCCCGGCGCGACACTGACAAACTCGCTGGAAGACCCGGCCAGGTTCACCCCCGCAGGTGGCTGAATCGGCTTGGCCTGCCACAACGGGTAACGGAACTGGCTGACCACCGGCAAACCCGGTATCAACGCGAATTGCGGCTGTGCATCGTAGGGCGTTGGCGCGGCCATCGCATTGCCCATCTTCAGTTCCGGCACTTCCTCGGTGACTTGTTTACGCGACTCGTAGGAAAACGCCCGCTGCATCACCCGGCGGGATTTGCGATACCAGTTGTCCCACAGGTACGCGAGGGTGTTGGACAAACCTTCACCCTTGAACTGGCCATCGCTGACCACCCGATGCAGATTCTTCTGGCGCTTGAGGAAGTCCAGCGGCTTGTCGATGCGATACACCCGAATGTCCGCGCCGCCATAAGGCTCCATGCGAAACCGGCGATAGTCGCGGCCCGGTGCTTCGAGGCGCACCATCGCTGGTTCATCGCTGGCGAAACTGCTGTCGGCCAGCAGGAAGAAGCTCTCGCCGGCCACTGGCGCATAGCCGCTGGCCGGGACCGAGTCATCGGCGTTAACCACCGAGAGTGGCAGCATCCACACCAACATCAGAGACAGAAAACGCAGCATGCGGGCACCGGTCATTGGGAGAGAAAATTCAGTCGATAGACGCCGATGAAGTTGGGGTTGGCTGCGTCGGGTATCCATCGGGTGTCCTTCCATGTCATGAGTTGCTGCAGGCTTGCCGAACGCATGCCGTTGTCGGTGGGTGTGGTGGTGCCGGTGTGATAGGCGATGTAGCGACCCATCCAGATCATCAGGTGCTGGTCGTCGCCCTGATCGAAAAACATCAGGTCGCCAGGGCGTGCCTGTGACACATCGCGGCTAACCAGATGGCTGTTGAACTGGATCAATTTGATCGCGTTGACGTACGGCCCGACCTTGCCGCCGCCCTGCTGCCACTGCTGGGCGAGACCGCGCTGGGCATCGCTCAATTGCAACTCCGGCGGCAGGTAACGGTTGGACAGGCCATTGCTGCGCAGCCATTTGTCGTCGTGGACTTTTAGCGCTTCATTGGCGGCAAAGCGCACCAGTCCGGCGCAGTCCTGCTGATACCAGCGCGGGCTCGGCCCCTGACTCAGTTGCTCCTGGGCGATGCGCACGAACCAGGCGCGAAAAACCTGGGATTGCTGCGGGTCGAGCGATGGCGTCTCGACAGCGCGGGCACCTGCGCTCAGCAACAACGCCAGCAGGCCGAGACTGCGGATCAACGCCGTCACAGCGCTTTCCACTCCAGCGGCAGCCACTGCCAGTGGCCGTCTGGCTCGCTGCCTTCGGGCAAGGTCAGGGCGTATTTGCCGTAGCCACCGAGGGTGCGCAGTTTCGGAATCAGGAAGGTTTGCGCGGCGTTGTAGAACACCGGTTCCATGTCCTGAGGCAGGCTGTCGAGAGTTTCCTGCTGCATCAGTTGCGCCATGGAATCGGGGCCGAAATAGACTGGCATCAGCAAGTCCTTCGGCACCACGTCGGCCATCGGCGGGAAGCGTTTGTCGAGGGTGCCGAGGGCCTTGTCCACCAGCTTGTCGTCGAGGGAAAACAGCAGCGTCGAACCATGGCGCGCCAGGCTGACTTTCATGAACGCCTTGCCGGTGATGGCATCGGGATCTTGAGCTTCCTTGGCCGCATAAGGACCGAAACTGGAGCTGACCTGACGTTGCCACTGATGGCTCTGGCCTTCCTGTTTTTCCAGCACAGGGAAGGCACCGTCTTCGACGTTGCTCTCGTGCGCACCGACCATCGAGCCGAATAGTTTGCCCAGATCCCCATCGAGTTTGCCGCTGTCGTCATCGTTGAGGCTGGCCACCAGCAAGGGCGTGTACAACCGCGAATCGGCATACCAGCACAGCCCCGCCGCGCCGGCCATGTGTTCGGTCAGTGCCTGGGCCACCTTCTCCTCGGCACCGAGTTTCACCAGCAGCGGTTTCTGTTGTTCGGCAGCCAGCGGCAACGCCACGCAAGCGCTAGCCCCCATGGGCATGGCTTGCCAGATCGGTTTGAAATCGAAATCCGGCTGATTCTCTAGCTCATCCATGGCCAGGAAGCTGTGCCAGCCCTTGTCGTCCATGTCGAAACGCAGGCCGGCGAAGTTCGGAATGAAACGCTGGTAACCCATGGCCAGCACGCTGGCATTCACCGACAGGCGTTGTTTCACCTGCGGCGCACGAGGCGGCAGACCGAAGGCTTCGGGAAACAGTTTTTCGCCACTGAGCAGCGCGGCAACGGCCGTGGTCGATACGCTGCCCGGCTCCTCCGTTGCACCGTTTTGCGGATCGTAGAGCTTCGCCGGATTGGACAGCACCACCAGTTTGTCGCCATGGGACGCGAACAACAGCGCCTTGCTGGCGTTGTAATTGAGTTGATAGAGCGCCACGTCTTCGCTGCCGACCTTCACCTCAGCGACCTTGCTCAACTGCGAGTCGTCCAGCGCGACTTTGGCCAAGGGTTCCAGCACCTTGGCCAGACCGCCGCGATCCATCACCAGCAGGAAATCCTTGAGCCGCCCGTCCGCCCCGCGCCACAACGCCACGTCGGCAGGCTGATCGAACAGTTGCTCGATCAGGGTGTCCTGCAACTTCAGGTCATGTTCGTAGATGATCCGCCGCAAACTGCCGATCAAGCCGAGGCGATCGGCGTGGGTTTCGTAGTAGAAGACGAAATCTTCGGTCAGGGTTTCCTTGAGGAATGGCACCGCGAGCAGGTCTTTGGGCAATTGGCTCAAGGAGTGGGTTTCCAGCAAACCATCCGGCCGGCCCATACCCAGTTTGTCACTGGCCAACGCAGGCGCCGGCGCCTTGGGTTTGTGCATGAGCCACCCCAACCCACCGGCCACGCCAGCGACCAGGCATATGCCGATCAGCAGCGTCGGCCAATGCAGGGAAGGTTTGGCCGCGGGTGCGCCAGCGGCCGGAGTAACAGTGCTATCACTCATGTTCACAAAACCCGATGTTCATCCGTGGAGCGGGATGCTTAATAGTTGAAAGTCTTGACTAGCAACAAGTCGCCGATTGCGCGCAGGGGCACGATGAAGGTCTCGCGTTTTTCATCGACGGTGTTTTCGTTGAGCACCAGGTTGATCTGCGAGGTAATCACCTCGTTCTGGTTGCCGGTCTCATCGAAGTTATAGCCTTCGCTGCCGAAGTTGCCCCAATAGTTCACGTAAACCAGGTAGGTGCCGCGCAGCGGCGCGGTCATGGTGAACATCTCCGGGCCGGGTCCATCGACGCCGTCCGGGTCGAGGCCGCCGCCATTGGTCAGCGCTGAGTGCGCCCAGAAAGCGTGCTGGCCGTCGGGGGTAATGATGTGCAGATCGAGTTCGGCCTTCGGGTCGTCCCAGCCCAGCACCACACGAATCCGCGCGGGAGTGCGCAGATTATTGGCTTCATAGAATTGAACGCGCTTGAGCGACAGGCCTTCAACGCTACGCACTTCGACGCTGTTGGAACCGGCGCCGAACGCATAGGGCCGGGCGAAACGGCCCTGGTCGTCGGTGTACAGATTCAAGGGATTGCCGTTGACCGCCAGCGTGTGCGGCCCACGCTGAGTGCCGAGGGCCTTGAGTTGGCCTTCGATCATCGTGCGATTGCGCTGCACGCCCCGGTCGATGGGCGGCGTGGGATAGGCGACTTGCGGGTTTTCCGTGCGATCCAGCAAACCGTTATAGCGCCAGCCGCCCACCGGCTCCGACAACTCGGCATCCGGCGCGGCCAGAATCCCGGGCGCGAAACCCAGCCCGATCAGCAGCAAAAGAAATGAGCGCATGCGACGCCTCCTGCCATGCCTGACGAAACCTTGCGCCTGATCCTGGGCGCGTTACAGATGTGCATACTGCGTTTCGTCTGAAAGACCCGTGACTGCCAGGTCGTATAGGGCTCGAAGGTTAGCCATTCGGGTGTTTTTTAACAATCGGATGGCTCCGAAATTGCGGTGGGAATCACGATAACGGGACGGTGAGCCGAATACGCGCCATATTCGGCTCATTATGTGAGCCGAATAGCCAATCTAATCGGCTCCCCCCCATTTAGAGCATCAAGTGCATGACACCTCAATGGATATGGCAGCAGCCTGATTGGCCAGAGTTCACCTGGAGTGCCGAACGCTTGGCGCCCTTGTTACGCGATCCACTATCCTGATAACCCGGCAGCTCCTACGGGGGTGTGCGTCGTCTGTGAGTTTGCCCATAAACCCCATGTCTGCTAGTGTCGCGCCGGTTTAACGTCAACCGGAAATCGCCGCCATGGCCCGCAAAAAAGCTGCACTGGATTTCGAACAGTCCCTCGCCGACCTGCAAACGCTGGTGGAGCGTCTGGAGAATGGCGAATTGTCGCTGGAGGACTCGCTGGCCGCTTTCGAGCAAGGCATCGGTCTGACCCGCGATTGCCAGGCGGCGCTGGCCCAGGCCGAGCAAAAGGTTCAGGTGCTGCTCGAGCGTGATGGCGAGTTGGCCGAGGAACCCTTCGACGCGGATCAGCCAGAATGATTGCAGCGTACTCGGCCACCAGTCAGGCTCGCGTCAATGCGGCGCTGGAAACCCTGTTCACGGCACCAGGCCCCGAGTTGGCGCGGCTTTACGAAGCCATGCGCTACAGCGTGATGAATGGCGGCAAACGCGTGCGTCCACTGCTGGCCTATGCCGCCTGTGAAGCGTTGGGCGGCAAGCCTGAGCAAGCCAACGGTGCGGCCTGTGCGGTGGAGCTGATCCACGCCTATTCACTGGTGCATGACGATTTGCCGGCCATGGACGATGACGATCTGCGTCGCGGCCAGCCCACCACCCACAAGAAATTCGATGAAGCCTGCGCGATCCTCGCCGGTGACGGCTTGCAGAGCCTGGCCTTCAGCGCCCTGCTAGACCCGCGCCTGAGCACGTCGGAGGCCGAAATCCGCCTGCAAATGGTCAGCGCCCTGGCACTGGCGGCGGGCCCGGCGGGCATGGTCGGCGGTCAGGCCATCGACCTCGGCTCGGTCGGTTTGAAGCTTGACCAGAAAGCCCTGGAGTACATGCACCGGCACAAGACCGGTGCGTTGATCGAGGTCAGCGTCAAACTCGGCGCCCTGGCCAGCGGCCGTGCCGAGAAAGACGAACTCAAGTCCCTGCAGACTTATGCACAGGCCATCGGCCTGGCATTCCAGGTCCAGGACGACATTCTCGACGTCGAAAGCGATACCGCCACCCTCGGCAAACGCCAAGGCGCGGACATTGCCCGGGACAAGCCGACCTACCCGGCCCTGCTCGGCCTCGACGCCGCCAAGGCCTATGCCCTGGAGTTGCGTGACCAGGCCCTGCACGCCCTGCGACCGTTTGACGCGGCGGCCGAGCCGTTGCGGGATCTGGCCCGGTATATCGTCGATCGCCGCAGCTGACGGCGAATCGCCAAAAAAAACCAACGCGTGGGCAGGGGACGATGCATCAGGTAAACTGCCGCATCTTTTATACCTATAACGATTCGCCTGATGCCCACGACGTTTCATGAGATTCCCCGCAAGCGCCCGACCACGCCCCTGCTCGACCGCGCGAACACGCCGGACGGCCTGCGCCGGTTAGGCGAAGCCGAGCTGGAAACCCTGGCCGATGAGTTGCGCCTGGAATTGCTCTACACGGTCGGCCAGACCGGTGGGCATTTCGGTGCCGGCCTGGGCGTGATCGAGCTGACCATCGCGCTGCATTACGTCTTCGACACCCCGGACGACCGGCTGGTGTGGGACGTGGGTCATCAGGCTTATCCGCACAAGATCCTCACCGGTCGTCGCGAGCGCATGGGCACCCTGCGCCAGAAGGACGGCGTCGCTGCCTTCCCGCGCCGCTCCGAGAGCGAGTACGACACCTTTGGCGTCGGCCACTCCAGCACCTCGATCAGTGCCGCGCTGGGCATGGCGATTGCCGCCCGCCTGCAAAACAGCGAGCGCAAGGCGATCGCGGTGATCGGCGACGGCGCGTTGACCGCGGGCATGGCGTTCGAGGCGCTGAACCATGCGCCGGAAGTGGACGCCAACATGCTGGTGATCCTCAACGACAACGACATGTCGATCTCGCGTAACGTCGGTGGCTTGTCGAACTATCTGGCGAAAATCCTTTCCAGCCGCACCTACGCGAGCATGCGCGAAGGCAGCAAGAAAGTGCTGTCGCGCCTGCCCGGCGCCTGGGAAATCGCTCGCCGCACCGAAGAATACGCCAAGGGCATGCTGGTTCCCGGCACGCTGTTCGAAGAGCTGGGCTGGAACTACATCGGCCCGATCGATGGCCACGACCTGCCGACCCTGATCGCCACCCTGCGCAACATGCGCGATCTGAAAGGCCCGCAGTTCCTGCACGTGGTCACCAAGAAAGGCAAAGGCTTCGCCCCGGCGGAAGTCGACCCGATCGGTTACCACGCCATCACCAAACTCGAGCCTCTGGACGCCCCGGCCGCCGCGCCGAAAAAGGCCAGCGGGCCGAAATACTCCGGTGTGTTCGGTGAATGGCTGTGCGACATGGCGGCGGCCGATCCGCGTCTGGTCGGGATTACACCGGCGATGAAGGAAGGCTCGGACCTGGTTGCGTTCAGCGAACGCTTCCCGCTGCGCTACTTCGACGTGGCCATTGCCGAGCAGCACGCCGTCACCCTCGCGGCCGGCATGGCCTGCGAAGGCGCCAAACCCGTAGTGGCCATCTATTCGACCTTCCTGCAGCGCGGCTACGACCAGCTGGTGCATGACGTCGCGGTGCAGAACCTCGACGTGCTGTTCGCCATCGACCGCGCGGGTCTGGTGGGCGAAGACGGTCCGACCCACGCCGGCAGCTTCGATTTGTCGTTCCTGCGCTGTATCCCCGGCATGCTGGTGATGACCCCGAGCGATGAAAACGAGCTGCGCAAGATGCTCACCACCGGTCACCTGTACGAAGGCCCGGCGGCTGTGCGTTATCCACGCGGTAATGGCCCGAACGCGACCATCGAGAAAGACCTCGAGCCGATCGAGATCGGCAAGGGCATCGTCCGCCGCCAAGGCAGCAAAGTCGCCCTACTGGTGTTCGGCGTGCAACTGGCCGAAGCCCTGAAAGTCGCCGAGACGCTGGATGCGACCGTGGTCGACATGCGTTTCGTCAAACCGCTGGATGAAGCGCTGGTGCGCGAAATCGCTGGCAGTCACGAGTTGCTGGTCACTGTCGAAGAAAACGCGATCATGGGCGGCGCCGGTGGCGCTGTCAGCGAGTTCCTCGCCCGGGAAAACATCCTCAAGTCGATGCTGCACCTGGGCTTGCCGGACATCTACGTCGAGCACGCCAAGCCTGCGCAAATGCTGGCCGAGTGTGGGCTGGATGAAGCCGGGATCGAGGCTTCGATCCGCGAGCGCCTGCAACTGCTGAACCGCTAAACACACTCTCCCTGTGGGAGCGGGCTTGCCCGCGAAGAGGCCGGTATATCCAACATCAATGTTGGCTGTACCGACGCTTTCGCGGGCAAGCCCGCTCCCACAGTGTTTTGTGGCCCCCTCAAAATTGTATTTGCCTCAAAGCACCATCGGACCACCCATGAAGTTCTCCCGCCTCGCCCTGCCCCTATTCCTGCTACCCACCGCCAACGCCCTTGCCGACACCTTAGAACGCGATCAAGCGCTGAAGCTGCCCGACGTGCTGATCAGCGCCAACCGCCAGGTCGAAGCGCGCAACGACAGCAGCGCCGCCAACACCGTGTTCACCCGTGACGACATCGATCGCCTGCAACCCGATAGCGTCACCGACCTGCTGCGCCGTGTACCGGGCGTACAAGTCTCGCAGGCCGGCGGGCGCGGCAGTGTGCCGGGGGTTTACATTCGCGGCACCCAGTCGGCCCAGAGCCTGGTGCTGGTGGACGGCCAGCGCATCGGCAGTTCGACCTCCGGCGACAGCAACCTGCAGCACCTCAACATCGAACAGGTCGAGCGCGTGGAGGTGCTGCGCGGCTCCCGTTCGGTGATTTATGGCAGCGATGCGATTGGCGGGGTGATCCAGATCTTCACCCGCCGTGGCGGCGAACAGGGCCTGCAACCACGCCTGCACACGGCGTTTGGCAGCAACCAGACCTGGGAGCGCAGCCTTGGTCTGTCCGGTGGGGACGAGCGCACCCGCTTCAACCTCGGTGCCAGCCTCGACGAAAGCGCCGGGATCAATCGCACCCACGAGTCTTACCCCAGCGACGGTGACCATGACGAGTACCGAAACCAGTCGTTCAGCCTGAGCGTTAGCCACGCACTCAGCGATGACATCGAGATCGGCGTCAACGCGCTGGATAATCGCGGCAAAAGCGAATTCGACAACCCGTTCGGGCGCTTCGACATGAATACGTTCGAATCGGTCCAACAGCAGCCCGACAACGAATTCGATGTGAGCAGTGTCAGCAGCTACATCGACGCGGGCATCAATGATCTGTGGCAAACCCGCATCGAGTTCGGCCACAGCGAAAACCGCGAGAAGACCCTCGACAAACTCAGTGACGAACGCAGCGTGTTCAACACCTACCGGGATTCGGTGAACTGGCAGAACGACCTGACGCTCGACGAGCGCAACAGTCTGCTGCTCGGAGGTGACTGGTATGAAGACCGGATCAACAGCAGCACCGCGTTCGATGAAGACAGTCGCTGGAACCGTGCGGCGTACATCCAGCACCGCTATCGGGCTGATCGTTTCTCCACGGAGCTGGGTCTGCGTCACGACGACAACCAGCAATTTGGCAGCCAGAACACCTGGAGCGGTACCTTCACCCTGCCACTGAACCCGGACAACGAAGTGCTGTTCACCTACAGCGAAGGCTTCCGCGCACCGACGTTCAACGATCTGTACTACCCCGACTTCAGCAACCCGGACCTCAAGCCTGAAACCTCGAAAAGCTATGAGCTGCAATGGCGCAGCCAATTGACCGAGAGCAGTCGTCTGGAAACGTCGCTGTATCGCACCGACCTTGAAGACGCGATCATCTTCGGCAGCAACTCGCGCCCCGAGAACGTCGCCTCGGCGCGGATCAACGGCTTCGAAGCAGCGCTGAAACAGGAATTGTTCGACTGGCAAAGCAATCTCGGCGTGGCGATCATCGACCCGCGCGACCGCGACACGGGTCATACCCTGGCCCGCCGCGCGCGCCGCACTTTGAGCTGGGATCTGGACCGACAGTTCGACCGCCTGGGCCTGGGCGCCAGTTGGCAAGCGGTCAGCAGCAGCTATGACGACCTGAACAATCAACAGCCCCTCGGCGGCTATGCCTTGCTGGGGCTGCGCAGCAGTTGGGCGCTCAATCGTGAAGTCCGGCTGGAGCTGAAGGTCGACAACCTGCTGGACAAGGGTTACAGCCGGGCGTTGTACAGTTACCAAGGCAGCCAGTACGGGTATCGCGAGGAAGGTCGGGCGTGGATGTTCGGGGTGACATGGACCCCCGACATCCGCTGAGATCACCTGTAGGAGCTGCCGAAGGCTGCGATCTTTTGATCTTGTCTTTAAAAGAAAAATCAAAAGATCGCAGCCTTCGGCAGCTCCTACAAAGGCGTGGCCAGAGTGTCAGTAGCAGTACATTTCAGCGGTCGGGTGCGATCAATTGGCAAAGCTTTGCTGTTGCCTCAACCATCTGCCCACTCGGCCGCTCCAGGCCCTTGTCCGTCACCAGGCGCAATTGCCCCTGTGCTACCGCCGCCACCTGCGGCCAGGCTTTCCACGCATCGAGCTGCGCCTGATCACTGGCCAGAATCACCTCGGGATTACGCTGCAACACGGCTTCCACGCTGACTTGCGGTGCCGGCAGTTTCAGGTCGGCAAACACGTTTTGGGCTCCGCAGACCTCCAGCGCATCGCTGATGATCTGCTCGCCGCCGACGGTGTACAACGGCCGATCCCATATCTGATAGAACACCCGCAACGGCTGATCCCGTCGATAGCGTTGACGCAGTGCATCCAACCGCTGGCGCAAGTCGCCGGCCAATGAAACGCCGCGGTCAGGCCGAGCGATCTGAGCGGCAATGGCCTCGATCTGCGCGGCAAGCTGCTCCAGGCTGTGGGGTTCGGCGACGTAGGTGGGAATGCTCAGGCGTTTGAGTTGGTCGCGTTGGGCCGGGCCGACGCTACCGGGCCATAGCAGCAACAGATCGGGCTGCAGACTGAGCAGCCGCTCCATGTCCAACTGGCCATAGCGGCCAACGGAGGGCAGGTTCTTGAGTTCAGCCGGTCGCTCACCGGCGTCCAGCACACCGACCAGGAGGTCGGCAGAACCCAGTTCCACGACGATTTCAGAGAGTGACGGTGCAAGGCTGACGACCCGCTCGACCGCGATGGCCGAGCGGCTGGCGGCCAGCAGCAAAACCGCCAGCCAGAGCGCGCGCATCAACCGAGCTGACGCGGAATACGGTAGAGGTAGAACAGCACGGCGGTCGACAGCGCCAACAGCATCAGCGGCACCGCTTCGAGCCCGACGAACACCGCCAGGGCACCGATCCACGCTGGCAGGCCAGCGACAAGGAACGCTGTACGGCGTTTCGCCGCCAGGTTGATCCACGCGCCAGGTTCTTCAGGGGTATCGAGGGCTTTCTGGGTGGCGATCAGCGCATGCTTGTAGGCGCCGAAAAACTTCAGGCTGACAAACATCGAAGCGACACCGGCGATGAACAACGGCATCGCCAGCACCGGCAGAATGGCTTCGCTCTGGCCGAACACCGCGTTGATCACGAACAGCGGCAACAGGGCCAGTGCCAGGTATTGCCACCAGTTGACGGACAGTCGCCGCCGAACCTGACCCCGGGTCACGCCCGGTCTACCTCGCCCTGATGTTCATTGCCCATCATGTGGTCGAGCTTGCTGGCCTTGGTCGCCAGGTAGAGTCGGTTATGCGGGTTGTGCCCAGTGTGCAACGGCACGCGCTCGGCCACCGCGATCCCCATGTCGGTCAAGGCTTTGACCTTGCGCGGGTTGTTGGTCATCAGGCGCAATGACTTCACGCCCAGGTGCTCCAGCATCGGCAGGCACATGGCGTAGTCACGCTGGTCGGCGGCAAAGCCCAGACGCTCGTTGGCTTCGACGGTATCGGCGCCACCGTCCTGCAACTCATAGGCGCGGATCTTGTTCAGCAGGCCAATGCCACGACCTTCCTGGCGCAAGTACAGCAATACGCCACGACCTTCACGGGCGATAGCCTGCAAAGCGGCCTCCAGTTGCGAGCCGCAGTCGCAACGCTGGCTGAACAGGGCATCGCCAGTCAGGCATTCGGAGTGCAACCGGCCGAGTACCGGGGCACCGTCGTCGAACTCACCCAGGCTCAGCACAACGTGCTCGCGGCCAGTGCCTTCATCGAGAAAGCCATGCATGGTGAATTGCGCAAAAGGCGTTGGCAGCTTGGAAGCGGCGACAAAAACGACAGGCACCGGTGTGCTCCTGATCTAAAAGTTCTGAAGATTCGCAGAGCCGGCATTGTAACAGCAGGTTCCGAGCGACGCTTAGGCTGAATTATCGGCGATAACTATCAAAAAGTTTGATATGCGGGCCGATCAATCTCTGTAGGAGCTGCCGAAGGCTGCGATCTTTTGATCTTCAAAATCAAAAGATCGCTGCCTTCGGCAGCGCCTACATTGGCCCCGTTCAATTGTCTTCGAATGGGTATGGCTGTTTCCAGCGCTCGAAGATAGGTTTCAGCTCTCCGCTTTTGACCAACTGCTCCATGCGCTGATCGAACAGCGCCATCAGGCTACGCGCCTTTGCGGTCTTGGCAAAGCACAGATACAGCGGCAACTCGGCGATATGAGTACTGCGCAACTGGGAGGGGTCTTTGGCACGATTGCGCACGTAATCGACTTCGGTCTGCCCGTCGATGTAATAGTCGGCACGGTTGTGGGTCAGCATCGACACGATGCCGTCGCGCCGCTGCACTTCAGCAAAGTGCTGCACGTTGGGCAAATAATCCTGGTAATCGTAGCCACGGACCCAGGCCAGTCGATAATTGCCCAGGGTTTCCGGAGTTGGCACCGGACTGCTCGCCAGGCCCAGGGCATAGATGTGATCGGTGTCGAAGCTCCAGTGGGGATAGAGCACAGCCTCGGACTCGTCGCGATAGGAACCGACGCAGGCATCGACTTCACCCCGTTCGGCCAGGCCCAGCGAACGCACGTAGGGCTCGGTGCGGATGTCCACTTTGACACCTGCCGGCTCGAACACTTGTCGCAGCACGTCCCAGCCCAGGCCATGACCGTCAGCGGCGGTGTAGTCTTCCCAGTCTTCGCTGGCCAGATGAATCACCGACGGCGGCGTAGCACCCCCTCCTCCTGCTTGGGCGAAAGAGCAAAACATCGCGAGCACCAACACCATCCATCCACGTAGAACCATCCCTGCTCCCCCGATTAACGCCTGGTCACCCTTGATCAGGCGAAAAACCACACCAGTCCCTGCATCGCCAACCAGGCGAACACCCCGGCCAGCACATCATCGAGCATGATACCCACGCCGCCATGCACATGCCGGTCAATCCAGCGAATCGGCCATGGCTTGAGGATGTCGAAGAAGCGGAACATCAAGAAGCCTGCCAGCAACCACTGCCAACCTTCCGGCACCAGCCACAGGGTGATCCACATCCCGACCATTTCGTCCCAGACGATGCCTTCATGGTCGTGAACCCGCAAATCATCGGCCACTTTGCCGCACAGCCAGAAGCCGAACAGCATGGTGATGCCAAGCATCAGCCAGTAACCCCAGTCGGGCAACATCTGCCACAACGGAATAAAGGGCAGCGCAACTAACGATCCCCAAGTGCCGGGCGCCTTTGGCAAGGTGCCCGAGCCGAAACCAAACGCCAGGAAATGCCATGGATTACGCCAGACCGACGGCGGTACGAATTCCGCCGGGACCTGTTTGGGATGATCTGTCACGGTGACTCCCGAAAATGTTGATAACCCCGGGTTTGCGGGGTGATGTCTTGGCCATCGGCGTCCAGCAACGTCACGCCCTGCCCCGTCGCCACCTGCCCAATCACATGGATCGGCCAGCCGTCGGCCAGCAATAGCGGCAACTCGACGGACGGTAGGGTGAACGCCAGCACGTAATCGTCGCCGCCGCTCAGGGCCGCCACCTGGGCGTCCGATCGGCCAAGAAAGTCGACCAGGCTCTGCGACAGCGGTAAACGCTCCCGCTCGACTTCGATACCGACCTTCGAGGCCAACGCGATATGCCCGCAATCAGCGAGCAGGCCGTCGGAGATGTCCATCGCCGAAGTGGCTTTGCCCCGCAGCGCCTGCCCCAGGCCAAGCTGCGGTTGCGGCGACCAGTAGTGGGCCAACAACGGCTCGGCAATGCTCGCGTCGGCCGTGCGCTGGCCGAGCACCAATGGCAAGGCACCGGCGGCATTGCCCAGGTCGCCGCCGACACACAGCAGATCGCCCGGTTGCGCACCGCTGCGGGTCAGCGCCTGGCCAACCGGCACGCGCCCGAACACGGTCATGGTCAGGCTGAGCGGCCCACGTGTCGTGTCACCGCCCACCAGCGCCACGCCGCAGCCTTGCGCCATCTGGTTCAAACCACGGGCATAGGCTTGCAGCCAATCGGCGGTCACCGTCGGCAAGGTCAGGGCAAGGGTAAAGGCGATTGGAGTCGCGCCCATGGCGGCCAGGTCGCTGACAGCCACGGCCAGCGAGCGCTGACCGAGCAGAAAGGGATCGCAGGGGTCGGCGAAATGCATGCCGGCCACCAGCGTATCGGTAGAAATCGCCAACTGCTCCCCGGGAGGAACAGCCAGCAAGGCGCAGTCATCGCCGATCCCGAGGGCAACGCCTTCGCCGCCCTGCGCACAAGGCGCGGCGGCGAAGAAATTGCGGATCAGCTCAAACTCGCCCATGGCTTCGTGTCGACATTCCAAGCGCCGATCAGCGCTTGAACGCCTTCACTTCAGCTTCACGCAGACGCGGGGCCAGCTTGTCGAGTACGCCGTTGACGAACTTGTGGCCGTCGGTGGAACCGAAGACCTTGGCCAGTTCGATACCTTCGTTGATCACAACGCGGTACGGCACGTCGACGCGCTTGAGCAGTTCCCAGGTGGACAGGCGCAGAACCGCCAGTTCAACCGGGTCCAGCTCTTCGATGGTCAGATCGAGGCAAGGCTTGAGTGCGGTGTCGATTTCGGTCTTGAACTGCGGAACCCCGTGCAGGATTTCGCGGAAGTACGCGCCGTCGACATCGCTGAAATCGTTATCGACCCGGAACTGCGCTTCGATCTCGTTCAGCGACTGCTTGGCCATGTGCCATTGGTACAGCGCCTGAGTCGCGAGCTGACGGGCTTCGCGGCGCTTGGCGCTTTTCGATGGCTTGCCGGCATCCGCAGGCTTTGGATCGCGCGGGTTGAAACGATCGCTATCGTCGCTAATCACTTGGCCTCCAACTGCGCCAGCAGGCTGACCATTTCCAGAGCGGACAGGGCAGCTTCAGCACCTTTGTTGCCGGCCTTGGTGCCGGAACGCTCGATGGCTTGCTCGATGGAGTCAACGGTCAGCACGCCGAATGCAACCGGTACGCCGAACTCCATGGACACCTGGGCCAGGCCCTTGGTGCATTCGCCAGCCACGTATTCGAAATGCGGAGTGCCGCCACGAATGACTGCGCCCAAGGCGATGATTGCCGCGAACTCGCCCTTTTGAGCGACTTTCTGTGCAACCAGCGGAATTTCGAAGGCGCCAGGAGCGCGGATGATGGTGATGTCGCTTTCGCTCACGCCGTGGCGAACCAGGGCATCAACGGCACCGCTGACCAGGCTTTCAACGACGAAGCTGTTGAAACGGCCCACTACCAGAGCGTAGCGGCCTTTAGGGGCGATGAAGGTACCTTCGATGGTCTTCAGGGTCATTCGTTAGATCTCTTAAAGAGCCGGGACGCGTCTCGTACGCGTCCCTCAGTGATATTTGAACCGCGAATTCAAGGCCGGGAACAACCGGTCATTATTCGGAGGGCACGTATTCTACAACTTCCAGATCGAAACCGGATATCGCATTAAATTTCATTGGTGCCGACATCAGGCGCATTTTGCGTACGCCCAGGTCGCGCAGGATCTGCGAACCGGCACCGACAGTGCTGTAGGTGGTCGGTTTTTTCACCGCGGCGTGATCGGCGGTTTCACGAATATGCGCCAGCAATACATCGCCATCAAGCGGGTGACCGAGCAACAGCACCACACCGCTGCCGGCCTCGGCAACCGCTGACATGGCGGCGCGCAGGCTCCAGCGACCTGGTTGCTTGACCATCAGCAGGTCGCGCAGCGGGTCCATGTTGTGCACGCGAACCAGGGTCGGTTCTTCGGCACACACGTTGCCCAAGGTCAGCGCCATGTGCACGTCGCCTTCCACCGAATCACGATAGGTCACCAGGTTGAATTGGCCCAGTTCGCTGTCCAGCGGCTGCTCGGCAATCCGCTGAACGGTACGTTCGTGGATCATCCGGTAGTGAATCAGGTCGGCGATGGTGCCGATCTTGATGTCGTGTTCGGCAGCAAAAGCTTCCAGCTCGGCGCGACGGGACATGGTGCCGTCGTCGTTCATCACTTCGCAGATCACCCCGCTCGGCTCGAAACCGGCCATGCGCGCCAGGTCGCAGGCCGCTTCGGTGTGGCCGGCACGGGCCAGGGTGCCGCCGGCCTGGGCCATCAGCGGAAAGATGTGGCCCGGGCTGACGATGTCTTCAGCCTTGGCATCACGGGCGGCAGCCGCTTGCACAGTACGCGCGCGGTCCGCGGCGGAGATGCCAGTGGTCACGCCGGTGGCCGCTTCAATGGAGACGGTGAACTTGGTGCCGAAACCGGAACCGTTGCGCGGTGCCATCAACGGCAGCTTGAGCAGTTCGCAGCGCTCGCGGCTCATCGGCATGCAGATCAGGCCACGGGCGTGCTTGGCCATGAAGTTGATGTGCTCGGGCTTGCAGCACTCGGCGGCCATGATCAGGTCGCCTTCGTTCTCGCGGTCTTCGTCATCCATGAGGATGACCATCTTGCCTTGGCGGATGTCTTCAACCAGTTCTTCGATGCTATTGAGCGCCACAAGGCACCCCCTTGGGTCAGGATTTGAGGTAGCCATTGGCGGCCAGAAAGCTTTCAGTGATGTTACTGGAGGTCGGCTCTGCAGCCTTGTCGCCCAACAGCAGGCGTTCCAGGTAACGGGCCAGCAAGTCCACTTCCAGGTTCACCCGGCGACCAGGCTGATACGACGCCATGATGGTTTCGCTCAGGGTGTGCGGAATGATGGTCAGCAGGAACTCGGCACCATCGACTGCGTTCACGGTCAGGCTGGTGCCGTCGACGGTGATCGAGCCCTTATGGGCGATGTACTTGGCCAGGTCCTTGGGCGCGCGAATGCGGAATTCCACGGCGCGCGCGTTTTCGGTACGGGCAACCACTTCACCCACACCATCGACGTGACCGCTGACCAGATGCCCGCCAAGGCGAGTGGTCGGGGTCAGGGCTTTTTCCAGATTGACCGGGCTGCCGCTTTTCAGGTCGTTCATGGCGGTGCAATCGAGGGTTTCGCGACTGACGTCCGCCGCAAAACCATTGCCTGGTAATTCAACGGCCGTCAGGCACACGCCGTTGACCGCGATGCTGTCGCCCAGTTTGACGTCGCTCAGGTCGAGCTTGCCGGTTTCGACGTGTACCCGCACATCACCGCCCTTTGGGGTCAATGCACGAATACTGCCGATGGATTCGATGATGCCGGTAAACATGAGGTTCTCCTCGAGAACAAAGCCAGCGCTATAGCGATGGCCGGAAATTATACGCTCGCTGCTGGCACAGGGATGGCGATGACTCGCCAGTCATCGCCAACTGCACGAATTTCGGTGATTTTGAGTGCCGGCGCATCCTTCATTTGCGCGAGCGGCCAGTCCAGCAGCGGCCGCGCCGAAGAACCCAGGAACTTGCCGGCGATGAATATCTGGAATTCGTCCACCAACCCAAGCTGAGCGAAAGCACCCGCCAGCCGTGGACCGGCCTCGACCAACACCTCGTTGACGCCACGGTTGGCGAGTTCGACCAGCAGCTGACGCAAGTCGACCTGGCCATCGTAGCCGGGCACGATCAGGCATTCCGGGCCATTGGCGTACTGTTCTTCCACCGCCACACAGGTGGCGACCAGTGCCGGGCCGGCCTTGAAGAACGGTGCATCCAGCGGCACCCGCAGGCGACCGTCGACCAACACGCGCAACGGCGGCCGGCTCATGGCCAGTGCTGTTTGTTCGGCGTCCAGTCCGAGCTCATCGGCACGCACGGTCAAGCGTGCGTTATCCGCCAGCACCGTGTCGGCGCCGGTCAGCACCACGCTGGCCTGGGCGCGCAGGCGTTGCACCGCCGAGCGTGCAGCCGGACCGGTAATCCACTGGCTTTCGCCGCTTTCCATCGCCGTGCGACCGTCGAGGCTCATGGCCAGCTTGACCCGTACGAAGGGCAAGCCGTGCTCCATGCGCTTGAGGAAGCCTTGGTTGAGCTTTCGCGATTCGCCCTCCAGCACACCACTTTCGGTGGCGATACCGGCCTGAGCCAGGCGTTGCAAACCGCGACCGGCGACTTCCGGGTTCGGGTCCTGCATCGCCGCGACCACGCGGGCCACGCCGGCATTCACCAGCGCATCGGCACAGGGCGGCGTGCGGCCGTGGTGGCTGCAAGGCTCAAGCGTCACATAAGCGGTTGCGCCACGCGCCTGCTCACCGGCCGCGCGCAAGGCGTGGACCTCGGCGTGAGGCTCGCCGGCGCGCTCGTGCCAGCCTTCGCCGACAATCTGCCCATCCTGCACGATCACGCAACCTACACGCGGGTTGGGGTGCGTTGTGTAATGCCCCTTGCGCGCCAGTTCCAGGGCACGGGCCATGAAATGGGCATCGAGGATGGCAAGTTCTGCGGGCGTGGTCATTCTTTCACCGGTTCACGGGCCAGGCGATCGATCTCTTCGCGGAACTCGTTGAGGTCCTGGAAGCGGCGATACACCGAGGCAAAGCGGATGTAGGCGACTTCGTCGAGCTTCTGCAGCTCGGCCATCACCAGTTCGCCAACCACGAGGGATTTGACCTCGCGCTCGCCGGTGGCACGCAGTTTGTGTTTGATGTGCACCAGCGACGATTCGAGGCGCTCGACGCTCACCGGGCGCTTCTCCAGCGCGCGCTGCATGCCGGCGCGGAGTTTTTCTTCGTCGAACGGCTGGCGGCTGCCGTCGGTTTTGATCAGGCGCGGCAACACCAGTTCAGCCGTCTCGAACGTCGTGAAACGCTCGCCGCAGGCCAGGCATTCACGCCGGCGGCGCACCTGTTCGCCCTCGGCGACCAGACGCGAGTCGATGACCTTGGTGTCGTTGGCACCGCAGAAGGGACAGTGCATGGTGGCAGGCAACAAAAAAAGGGAGGGCCATGGTAGCGCATCCCGGTGGCAAGACAAGCCATAGGGTTTGCGGTATACAGACGGGATGATCACTTGATCCATGGAATTCAGCTTTATGGAGCCACCAATGTCGTTACGTCCGCTCATTTTGCTCAGTGTTTTCAGCCTGCTGGTGGCTTGCGGCAGCGATGCACCCAAGCCCCAGCCGCCAACACCTGGCCCGGCGCCGCAGCAAGCGCAGAAGAAAGCCAGGGAGGCCGCCGACCTCGGCCCCCTGCCTGCCTATCAGCGTGAGCTGAGCGGCACCCTGCAAGGCGTACCGGCCGGCGCTGAAGTCGAGCTGGCATTGCTGGTGATCGACGAAAAAGACCGCCCGCAACAATTGATCGCCAGTTCCAGCCTGATCGGCAATAACCAGGTGCTGCCGTTTCACTTGCGCTTCAATCCGGAGTCCTTCCCGTCCGGCGCCCGCGTGGAACTGCGAGGCCGCGCCAGCCAGTCCGGCCAGTTGATCCTGCACTTGCCGTCGCAACTCATTACTCAGCCGACCACCCAGGCCCTGGGCCAATTGCAATTCGTCAAAGCCCCATGAGTGCACCGCTCGACCTGCAACAGGCCCTGGCTGAATTGCTCGGTGATGCACAACTGATGGCCTGCCCGTTGCCGGCAACCGATTTGAAGCTGTGGCTGATCGACGGCGACAACATGGACCGCGCCTTCAGCCCCGAAGAAACCCGGCGCATCCTGCATGAGCCACCGTACTGGAGTTTCTGCTGGGCCAGCGGCCTGGCCGTGGCCCGCTATCTGGCCGCAAACCCGCACTGGGTCGAAGGCAAGCGGGTGCTGGATTTCGGCGCCGGTTCCGGGGTGGCGGGGATTGCCGCCGCCAGGGCCGGCGCACTGGAGGTGCTGGCCTGCGACCTCGATCCACTGGCGATTGCCGCGTGTCGGGCGAATGCCGAGCTCAATGACGTGCAGCTCAACTACTCGACGGATTTTTTCGCCGAGGCTGATCGCTTCGATCTGATTCTGGTGGCGGACGTGCTGTACGACCGGGCGAACCTGCCGCTGCTCGACCAGTTCCTCAGTCGCGGCCGAGAGGCGCTGGTGGCGGATTCCCGGGTACGGGATTTTCGCCATCCGTTGTACCGACGCATCGAAATGCTCGAAGCCATGACGCTACCGGATCTGGCCGAGCCCCACGAGTTTCGGCATGTGAGCCTGTACCACGCGCAGCGTTAGCCAAGAGCTTCGCGAGCAAGCCCGCTCCCACATTGGAATGCGTTCTTCCCTGTGGGAGCGGGCTTGCTCGCGAAGGCGTCCGGTCAGGCAACATACCTCTCATGACTACCCCGCTTTCGGCGCCCCCCCACCAAGCCGTATAGTTGCCCCATTCACGCTTCTACGAGATTGCCCATGAGTCAGGAAACGCCATACATCTTCGACGCCACGACTGCCGATTTCGACCAGTCGGTGATCGAGAACTCTTTCCACAAGCCGGTGCTGGTGGATTTCTGGGCCGAATGGTGCGCGCCCTGCAAAGTGCTGATGCCGATGTTGCAGAGCATTGCCGAGAGCTACCAGGGTGAGTTGCTGCTGGCCAAGGTCAACTGCGACCTCGAGCAAGACATCGTCGCCCGCTTCGGCATCCGCAGCCTGCCGACCGTGGTGCTGTTCAAGGATGGCCAGCCTGTCGACGGTTTTGCCGGTGCCCAGCCGGAATCCGCCGTGCGCGCCCTGCTCGAACCTCATGTGCAGATGCCGCCACCGGCCGCCGCCGATCCGTTCGAGCAGGCCCAGGCGTTGTTCGACGACAGCCGCTTTGCTGATGCCGAAGCGCTGCTCAAAGTGATCCTGGGTGAAGACAATACCAACGCCAAGGCGCTGATCCTGTACGCCCGCTGCCTGACCGAGCGCGGTGAACTGGGCGAGGCGCAAGCCGTGCTGGATGCGGTCAAGAGCGACGAGCACAAGGCCGCGCTGGCCGGCGCCAAGGCGCAGATCAAGTTTCTCGGTTTGGCCAAGGACTTGCCGGACGCCGCCGACCTGAAGGCACGGCTGGCGAAAGACCCGCTGGACGATGAAGCGGTCTATCAATTGGCGATCCAGCAACTGGCCCGTCAGCAGTACGACGCCGCACTGGATGCTCTGCTGAAGTTGTTCATCCGCAACCGCAGCTACAGCGAAGGCTTGCCGCACAAGACCTTGCTGCAGGTGTTCGAGTTGCTGGGCAACGATCACCCGCTGGTGAGCACGTACCGTCGTAAACTGTTTGCTGCGCTTTATTAAAAATCAAAAGATCGCAGCCTGCGGCAGCTCCTACAGAGGACTTGTATTCACCCTGTAGGAGCTGCCGCAGGCTGCGATCTTTTTACGGTCTACTCGATCCAGCTGTAGAGCGGCGTATCCCCACCGCTCACTACTTTCACATCCGAGCTATGGCGCAAACGCACCAGCAGGCGCTTGCCCGCCGCCGCACTGCCGGTCAGGCCTTCCAATTGATCGAGCAAGTCCGGTCCACTCAACTGTCCGGCCTGACGCAGCAAATCCCGGGCGATCTGCCACAGCGCATCATCCTGATTCAGCGGCTTCGCCACCGGGGCGCTGACCGGGGATTTTTCTACCTGCAACTGCGCCCCTAGTCGCGCCCAGTCCGCATCGTCCATCTCCAGGGTCAAATCCACCGGCCAGTCGCCGATGCTTCCGCGAATTCGCAACATCAGTCTGCTCCCGCAATTTTCTTCCCTGCATGCTCCCATGGGACTTGTGCAACGCCAAGCAGGCAGTCAAACTCTCGGCACTGACGTTATAAGATTACATAACATTTTCTTCATTTTACTTTTCGGAGACTCGCCATGCGTCGTCTGCTTCTCGCTCTGCCGTTTGCCATGCTGCCGCTGGCTGTCGCCCATGCCGCCGCCGAACACGATCATGAGCATGGCAGCCTGGGAGCCCACGAACATGGCGTTGGACGCCTGAACGCGGCGCTGGACGGCAAGACCCTGGCGCTGGAACTGCAAAGCCCGGCCATGAACCTGGTGGGTTTCGAACACGTCGCCACCAGCGATGCCGACAAAGCCAAAGTCGCCGCGGCCCGGGCTCTGCTTGAGCAACCGCTGGCCCTGTTCAACCTGCCGAAAGCCGCCGGTTGCGTGGTGGAAAACCAGGAACTGGAAAGCCCGTTGTTCGGTGACACGCTAGATGCCGACGATGACCATGATGAAGACGACAAAGATGAAGATGGCCACGAACATCATCACGACCACAGCGAAATCCACGCTCATTATCAGTTCACCTGCGCCACACCGGACGCATTGAAGACCCTGGACCTGGCGAACATGTTCAACGCGTTCCCGGCCACTCGGACGATTCAGGTACAACTGATCGGCCCGAGCGGGCAGCAAGGCGTTGATGTGACGGCCAAGGCTGCCGCGCTGAAGTTCTGATCCACCGCAAATCAAATGTGGGAGCGGGCTTGCTCGCGAAGGCGCCGTATCAGTTTGCATCAATGTCTCTGACACACCGCATTCGCGAGCAAGCCCGCTCCCACAGGGGTTCACCACTAACCTGACCGGTTTCACATGACCCAAGCACTCATCGAACTGTCCGACCTGGGCTTCAGCTGGCCCGGTCACCCGCCACTGCTGGACATCCCGGCGTTTCGCCTGGAGCGCGGTGAAACCCTGTTCCTCAAAGGCCCCAGCGGCAGTGGCAAGACCACTCTGCTCGGCCTGCTCGGTGGCGTGCAAAAGCCCGATCGCGGCAGCATTCGCCTGCTCGGCCAGGAGTTGACGCAACTGTCGGCCGGCGCCCGTGACCACTTCCGCGTCGATCACACCGGCTACATCTTCCAGCAGTTCAACCTGCTGCCGTTTCTGTCGGTGCGTGAAAACGTCGAACTGCCTTGCCACTTCTCGAAGCTGCGTGCCGAACGGGCGAAACAGCGTCACGGCAGCGTCGACAAAGCGGCCGCGACGCTGCTCGCCCACCTGGGTCTGAAGGATGCAAATATCCTCGGTCGCCGCGCCGATTCGTTGTCCATCGGCCAGCAGCAACGGGTCGCCGCCGCCCGTGCACTGATCGGGCAACCGGAACTGGTGATCGCCGACGAGCCGACCTCGGCCCTCGATTACGATGCCCGTGAGAATTTCATTCGCCTGCTGTTCGCCGAGTGCCGCGAGGCCGGTTCGAGCCTGTTGTTCGTCAGCCACGACCAGAGCCTGGCGCCGCTGTTCGACCACAACCTGTCACTGGCCGAACTCAATCGCGCCGCCACCCCGTCCGAGGTCTGAGATGTATCTGTTTCGTCTAGCCATGGCCAGCCTGGCTAACCGCCGCTTCACCGCGATCCTCACGGCGTTCGCCATTGCCTTGTCGGTGTGCCTGCTGCTGGCCGTGGAGCGAGTGCGCACCGAAGCCAAGGCCAGTTTCGCCAGCACCATCAGCGGTACCGACCTGATCGTCGGCGCCCGCTCCGGCTCGGTGAACCTGTTGCTGTACTCGGTGTTCCGCATCGGCAACGCCACCAACAACATCCGCTGGGACAGCTTCGAGCACTTCGCCAGCAACCCGAAAGTGAAATGGGCGATCCCGATGTCCCTCGGCGATTCCCATCGCGGCTATCGGGTGATGGGCACCACCGAAGCCTACTTCGAGCATTACCAGTACGGTCGCCAGCAACACCTGGAGCTGGCCGATGGCCGGGCGTTTGCGACCGACCCGTTCGAAGTGGTGCTCGGTTCCGAAGTGGCCGAGGCACTGCACTACAAACTCGGTGACAAACTGGTGCTGGCCCACGGCGTGGCAGCGATCAGCCTGGTCAAGCACGACGACAAGCCGTTCACCGTGGTCGGCATTCTCAAACGCACCGGCACGCCGGTGGACCGCACGCTGCACATCAGCCTTGGCGGCATGGAAGCGATTCACATCGACTGGCATAACGGCGTGCCGGCCCGGGGCGAGGGTCGAATCACCGCCGATCAGGCGCGCAACATGGACCTCACGCCGCAAGCGATCACCGCGTTCATGCTTGGCCTGAACAACAAGATTTCGACCTTTGCCCTGCAACGGGAAATCAATGAATTCCGTGGTGAGCCAATGCTGGCGATCCTGCCGGGCGTCGCGCTGCAGGAGCTGTGGAGCCTGATGGGCACCGCGGAAAAAGCCTTGTTCGTGGTCTCGCTGTTTGTGGTGCTGACCGGGTTGATCGGCATGCTCACGGCCATTCTCACCAGCCTCAACGAACGCCGTCGGGAAATGGCGATCCTGCGTTCGGTGGGTGCGCGACCCTGGCACATCGCGACGCTGCTGGTGCTCGAAGCCTTTGCCCTGGCGCTGTCGGGCGTGATCGCCGGTGTGGCGTTGCTGTATGTGTGCATCGCGGCGGCCCAGGGATATGTGCAGGCCAACTATGGTCTGTATCTGCCGCTGTCCTGGCCGAGCGAGTATGAATGGACGCTGCTCGGTGGCATCCTGATCGCCGCGTTGCTGATGGGCAGCGTGCCAGCCTGGCGCGCCTATCGCCAATCCCTGGCCGATGGCCTGTCGATCCGTTTATGAGGACGTTGAACATGCCCCGCGCAGTACTTGCGCTGTTGATGCTGGTCGCCCTGCCCCTGTGGGCAGCCCAGCCGCGAGATTTGACCTGGTCGGAGATGATTCCACCGGACGCGCCGAAAGAAGTGCCGAACATGACGCCGCTGCATGACCTGTCGCAGATGAGCAATGCGCTGTCGGCCGAGTCGGCGCCCGCCGCCAAACAAGACTTGCCCAACGCACCAGTGGTCAAAACCCTCGATGGCCAGAACATTCGTCTGCCGGGCTACATCGTGCCGCTGGAAGTGAGCGAGGAAGGACGCACCACGGAGTTTCTGCTGGTGCCCTATTTCGGCGCCTGCATCCACGTACCGCCACCGCCGTCGAACCAGATCGTGCACGTCAAGAGCGAAGTCGGCGTGAAGCTCGACGAGTTGTATCAGCCGTACTGGATCGAGGGCGCATTGCAGGTCAAGGCGTCCACCAGCGAGTTGGCGGATGCCGGATATCAGATGGAGGCGGACAAGATTTATCTGTATGAATTGCCGGAGTGAAGCCGGTCGTTTTGTGTGATTAGAAATGCCGCTTTCGCGAGCAAGCCCGCTCCCACACTGGAATGCGTTCCCCCTGTGGGAGCGGGCTTGCTCGCGAAGGCGGCATCAAAAACACCACAATAATCACGCCCTTCCCACTTTCATTGAGCTGCATCAAAAGACTGAATCGTTAGGCGCCTTACCATTGGACATCGAACATTTTTAACGTCCTCTGGAGCCCCCATGAACAAGTCCTTGCTCAGCGCTTCGCTGGTTGCCCTCGCGCTCGCAGCCCCGCTCGCCAATGCTTTCGAAGCCGGTGACATCATCCTTCGTGCCGGCGCCATCACCGTCAACCCGGAAGCTGACAGCTCCAGCGTCAAGGTTGATCAAGGCCCGCTCGCTGGTGCCGACCTGGGTGGCAAGGCGACCATGAGCAGCGACACGCAACTGGGCTTGAACTTCGCTTACATGCTGACCAATCACCTGGGTATCGAGCTGCTGGCAGCCACACCGTTCGAGCATGACGTGAAACTCAAGGGCACGGCCCTGAGCGCGGCCAACGGCAAACTCGGCACCCTCAAGCACCTGCCGCCGACCTTGAGCCTGGTGTACTACCCGCTGGATCCGAAGTCGGCCTTCCAGCCGTATGTCGGCGGCGGCATCAACTACACCTATATCTACGACGAACACGTTGGCAGCCAGGCGCAGTCCGCCGGTTTCAGCAACTTCAAGGCGGAAAACTCCTGGGGCATGGCTTGGCAGGTCGGTGCGGACTACATGCTGACCGACAACATCATGATCAACGCCCAGGTGCGCTACATCGACATCGATACCCGCGCCACTGTCGAGAACAACTCGATTGCCCCAGGTACCCGGGCACGGGTGGACGTCGATGTTGACCCGTTCATCTACATGGTTGGCCTGGGTTACAAGTTCTAAGCGACATCGCTGGAGGAATGTTCACGTGGTGGTGAACCTGGCCACTGGAATTACATAAGCTGTCAAAGCAAATTCCGGCCACAAAAAAGGCGTCCTTGATGGACGCCTTTTTTGTGGCTGCAAGAATCTCAGCGCCCCAGCAACCGCGCCAACCCCACACGCATCGGTGTCTGCTCCGTGGTAGTGAAGCGCTCCAGCAGACGCCGGTTATTCGCCCGGGAATGACGGATGTCACCGGAACGCGCCGGCCCGTAGCTTACCGGCGGCAACTGGCCGACCACGGCTTCAAGTGCTTCGAGCATTTGCTTGAGGGTCGTCGCCTGGTTCCAGCCAACGTTGACCGCACCCACTTCGGCCCGGTGCTTCTCGATGGCCTGCACCAGCAAGTCGACCAGATCTTCGACGTAGACAAAATCCCGGGTCTGCTCACCATCGCCGAACACCGTGATCGGCAAGCCCTTCAGTGCGCGCTCGCTGAAAATGCTGATCACCCCGGAGTACGGCGAGGACGGATCCTGGCGCGGTCCGAAGATGTTGAAGAAGCGGAAAATCACCGGCTCCAGCCCATGCTGGCGACGGTAGAAATCGAAGTACTGTTCGCTGGCCAGTTTGTCCACCGCATACGGCGTCAGCGGCGCCTTTGGGGTGTCTTCGTCGATCGACTCGCCCTCGCCATTGTTGCCATACACCGCTGCGCTGGAGGCGAACAGCACGCGCTTGACCCCGGCCTGGCGCATGGCTTCGCAGACGTTCAGCGTGCCGATGAAGTTGCTCTGGTGCGTGCGCACCGGATCGTCCACCGAAGCCTGCACCGACGCCACGGCGGCCAGGTGCGCCACGGCGCTGCAACCGGCCATTGCCTGGGCGACCAAAGCCGCATCGGCCACGTCGCCGACGATCAGTTCGACCTTGGGATTATCCAGCGGCAGATTGCTGCGCTTGCCGGTGGACAGGTCATCGAGGATCCGCACCCCATGGCCCTTGGCGAGCAGGGCGTCAGTCAGGTGCGAACCAATGAAACCGGCACCACCGGTGATCAAAACGGGACCGTCAGCCATGGCGATAGAACCTGTCCAGTAGACCGGGAAGCGCCGCACGCCAGGCGCGTGGCTTGATCCCGAAGGTGTGCAGAATTTTTTTGCAGGCCAGTACCGCGTGTTGCGGCTCTTCCGCAGCATCCGGACGCGCGGCGTGGGCCTGGGCGGTCGGGGCTTCGATGGCCAGCGGATGCAGGCTGCGGGCTTCGGTCAGAATCGCCTGCCCCAGCGCCAGCGGCGTGGTCGCCTCATGCCCGGCGTAGTGATAGGTGCCCCACAGCGGCGCTGCGCAATCGAGTTGCTTGAGCACTGAAATGATCACCCGGGCGGCATCGTCGACCGGCGTCGGATTGCCGCGCCGGTCGTCGGCCATCAGCAGTTCTTCGGGTTGTTCGGCACGGGCGAGGAAACGGCCAAGGGCACCATCCGGGCTGTCGTCCAGCAGCCAGCCGAAACGCAGCAGCACGTGTTGCGGGCAAGTGGCGCGAACGCTTTGCTCGATCCGCCACAACGCCTGCCCCCGCAAGCCCAAGGGTACCGGTTCGTCTTTTTCGCTGTAGGCCGTTGCGCGGGAGCCGTCGAACACGCGATAGCTGGAAGGTTGCAGCAAAACGATGTTGTGGTGCTGGCACAGTTCCGCCAGACGCTCGATCGCGCGCTCCTGGCCGGCCAGACGCTGTTCGCTGACCGCTTCGGCCTGAAACCAGTCGAAGTAGTAGGCAAGGTTGATCAATGCATCGGGACGGGTGTCGTCGAGCAGTTGCGTCAGGCTCGCGGCATCCCAGCCGTCTTGCGGCGGGCGGGGGGCGAGGAAACCGATGTCTTCCTCCGCACCGAGGCGAATCAGCGCCTGCCCAAGGGCATTTCCGCCGCCCAGTAACATAAGGCGCATTCGCATAGAGTCAGCAGGCCCAGTCTGATTGGAACGATGGCTATATCGACATCGCCTCCAGGCGATGTCGTTGGTAATTGCCGGAATCGTTGCATTTTGCGGGTTTAGTGCGCAACCGTCATCCGTAAAGTGTAGATGTCCGGGATTTGTGGTGCTGCCACTGGCCTCATCGCGAGCAAGCTCGCTCCCACAATGGTTTTGTGAACACCGCCCCCCCCGTGGGAGCGAGCTTGCTCGCGATGGGGCCCTGTCAGTCAACAGAGATCCCCGAGCGGTACTTGCATCTTGCGCCCCCCACCCGCATAACTTGCTGCATGAACCTGCCCATCCCCGCAGACAGCGCCCTGAGCGGCTTCCACCCCGCCGTCAGTGCCTGGTTCAGCCACACGTTCGCAGCGGTCACCGCCGCCCAGGCCCGGGCGTGGCCGTTGATCCGCCAGCGCCGCTCGACCCTGGTCGCCGCGCCCACCGGCTCCGGCAAGACCCTCACCGCGTTTCTCGCGGTCATCGACGACCTGGTGCACCGCGGCCTGGAAAACCCCGAAGGATTGCCCGACGCAACGCTGGTGGTCTACGTCTCGCCGCTCAAGGCGCTGTCCAACGACATCCGGATCAACCTGCAAAACCCGTTGGCCGGCATTACCGAGCAATTGCGTGTGATGGGCCTGCCCGAACTGCAGATCAGCACCGCCGTGCGCACCGGCGATACACCGCAGAAAGACCGCTCGGCGATGCGCAAGACGGCGCCGCACATTCTGGTGACCACACCGGAATCCCTGTATGTGCTGCTCGGTTCCGACTCCGGTCGGCAGATGCTCGGCACCACACGAACGGTGATCATCGACGAAATCCATGCCATGGCCGCCAGCAAGCGCGGCAGCCATCTGGCCCTGAGCCTTGAACGCCTGCAGGCACTCTGCCCCGAGCCGCTGCTGCGCATCGGTCTGTCAGCCACGCAAAAACCCATCGAAGCCGTGTCGCGTTTCCTGGTCGGTCGCGACCGCCCGTGCGAGATCGTCGACATCGGCCACGCCCGCCCCCGCGACCTGGACATCGAAGTGCCGCCCGTGCCGCTGTCGGCCGTGATGGCCAACGATGTCTGGGAACTGGTTTACGACCGCCTCGCCGCCCTCGCCCAGGAACACCGGACCACGCTGATTTTCGTCAACACCCGGCGCTTGGCCGAACGCCTGAGCCGCCACCTGAGCGAACGCCTGGGCAAGGACTCTGTAGCGGCCCACCACGGCAGCCTGGCCAAGGAGTTTCGCCTGGACGCCGAGCAGCGACTCAAGCGCGGCGACCTGCAAGTGCTGATCGCCACGGCATCGCTGGAACTGGGGATCGACATCGGCGACGTCGACCTGGTGTGCCAGATCGCCTCGCCGCGTTCGATTGCCGGGTTTCTGCAACGGGTCGGCCGTTCCGGGCACCAGGTCGGCGGCACGCCCAAGGGCCGCTTGTTCGCCACCTCCCGCGACGACCTGATCGAATGCGCCGCGCTGCTCGACTGCGTGCGCCGGGGTGAACTCGATACCTTGCTGATCCCGCAGGCGCCGCTGGATGTGCTGGCGCAGCAGATCATCGCCGAAGTCAGTTGCCAGGAGTGGCCGGAGCAAGCGCTGCTGGAGATGCTGCGCCGCGCCTCGCCCTACGCCGGACTCGACGACAAGCACTATCAGGCGCTGCTGCACATGCTCGCCGAGGGCTACAACGGGCGTCAGGGTCTGCGCAGCGCCTACCTGCACCGCGACGCCGTGAGCCGCACCCTGCGTGGTCGTCGTGGCGCAAAACTGACCGCAGTGACCAGTGGCGGGACCATTCCGGACAACGCCGACTACGCCGTGCTGCTGGAGCCTCAAGGGCTGAACATCGGCACCATCAACGAAGACTTCGCGGTGGAAAGCATCGCCGGGGATATCTTCCAGTTGGGCAATACCTCCTATCGAATCCTGCGCGTGGAAACCGGCAAGGTGCGGGTTGAGGATGCCCAGGGTCAACCGCCGACCATTCCGTTCTGGCTTGGTGAAGCGCCGGGGCGCAGCGCCGAATTGTCTTCGGCTGTGGCGCGCTTGCAGGCAAAACTCGACAACCTGCTGGGTACCGCGCCTGGCAACTTGCAGCCAGCGCTCGACTGGCTGACCAATACCCTGGGCCTGAACCTCCCCAGCGCCGAACAACTGGTGGATTACCTGGCCCGCGCACGACAGACGCTGGGTGCCCTGCCCTCGCAAGACACGCTGCTGATGGAGCGTTTTTTCGACGAGTCCGGCGGCACCCAGCTGGTCATTCATACGCCGTTCGGCAGCCGCATCAACCGCGCCTGGGGCCTGGCCCTGCGCAAGCGTTTCTGTCGCACCTTCAACTTCGAATTGCAGGCCGCCGCCAGCGAAGACGCCATCGTGCTGTCGCTGTCCACCAGCCACAGCTTTGAACTGGACGATGTCTGGCGCTACCTGCACAGCAACAGCGCCGAACACATCCTGATCCAGGCCGTGCTCGACGCGCCGCTGTTCGGCGTGCGCTGGCGCTGGAATGCCGGCGTGGCCCTGGCGCTGCCGCGCTACAGCGGCGGGCGCAAAGTCCCGCCGCAGATCCAGCGGATGAAAAGCGAAGACCTGATCGCCAGCGTGTTTCCCGATCAGATTGCCTGCGTGGAAAACCTCGCCGGCGAACGGGAGATTCCCGACCATCCGCTGGTGGAACAGACCCTCGACGATTGCCTGCACGAAGCCATGGACACTGAAGGCTGGCTCACCTTGTTGCGACGCATGGAACGCGGCGACATTCGTCTGATCAGCCGCGACTTGCCGGCGCCCTCGCCGCTGGCGGCGGAGATTCTCAGCGCCCGCCCCTACACCTTTCTCGACGATGCACCGCTTGAAGAGCGCCGCACCCAAGCGGTACTCAATCGGCGCTGGAGCGATCCGCAATCCACCGACGACCTCGGTGCACTGGACGCCGAGGCGATTGCCGCCGTGCGCGACGAAGCCTGGCCGGTGCCTTGCAGTGTCGATGAAATGCACGAGGCCTTGATGAGCCTGGCGTGCATCACCGATACCGAGGCCGGCGCCAATCCGCAATGGCTCGCCTGGCTCAAGACCCTGGCCGACAGCGGACGCGCGAGTCGTTTGCAGATCAATGCCGGGCAATCGCTGTGGCTGGCGCTGGAGCGCCTGAATTGCCTGCGGGCGATTTATCCACAGGCCGAATTGACGCCACCGCTGCAAGCGCTGCCGGACTTCGATGAAAGCTGGGCACCCGACGAAGCCGTCCTCGAACTAATCCGCGCACGGCTCAGCGCCTTCGGCCCGCTTGCGCTTGAGCGCATTGCCGAACCACTCGGCATGCCCGCAGCACAAGTGACCCAGGCCCTGGCGCACCTGGAACGCGAAGGCTACGTGTTGCGCGGTCGCTTCACCCCGGGCATCGCCGAAGAAGAATGGTGCGAGCGGCATTTGCTGGCGCGAATTCACCGCTATACGGTCAAGCGCCTGCGCCGGGAAATCGAACCGGTGGCGTTGCAGGATTTCATGCGATTCCTGTTCGATTGGCAGCATGTGTCGACTGCAAGCCAGGGCCAGGGCGCTGCGGTGTTGCCAGCCATCGTCGGGCCATTCGAAGGCTACCCCGCCGCCGCTTCCGCCTGGGACAGCGACATTCTGCCCGCACGGATCAAGGACTACTCAGCGACCTGGCTGGATGAGTTGTGCCGCAGCGGCAGACTGGTGTGGACGCGCCTGACTGCGCACAACAAAAACGCCGGTACCGCGTTGCGCAGCACACCGATTGTCTTGCTGCCGCGCAATCGGGTCGGCCTCTGGAGCGGCTTGACCGAACAGACACCGGTGAGCGAACTGTCGCCGAAAACACAAAAGGTCCACGCCGCCCTCAGCCAGCACGGCGCGCTGTTTTTCGACGAGCTGATCCATGAGGCGCACTTGCTGCGTTCGGAACTGGAAATCGCCCTGCAGGAACTGGTGGGCGCGGGGCTGGTGAACGCCGACAGCTTTGCCGGTTTGCGCGCGCTGATCACCCCGGCCAGCAAGCGCCAGCCGCGCAACAGTCGGCGTGGACGCGGCGCATTCATCGGTGGCATGGACGACGCCGGGCGCTGGGCCTTGTTGCGACGCGCGCCAACGGCCCCTGTGGTGGAAAACCAGCGTCCTATGCCGACGCCGGCCGATACCCTGGAACACATCGCCATGACCTTGCTGCGTCGTTACGGCGTGGTGTTCTGGCGCTTGCTGGAACGTGAGGCGGACTGGCTGCCGAGCTGGCGCGAACTGCTGCGCACCTTTCATCGCCTGGAGGCACGCGGCGAGATTCGTGGGGGACGGTTTGTCAGCGGCCTGGCGGGCGAGCAATTCGCCCTGCCCGAGGCGATTCCATTGCTGCGGGAGGTGCGACGTCGGCCCCATGACGGCAGCCTGGTCGCGGTGTGCGGAGTTGATCCGCTGAACCTCGCCGGCACACTATTACCTGGTGCGAAAGTCCCGGCACTGGCGAGCAATCGGCTGGTGTTTCGCGATGGTTTGCCGGTTGCTGCCGAGATTGCCGGCAAGCCACAGTTTTGGGGGGAGCTGGATCAGCAGGCGAGTGCCGAGGTGCGCAGCAAGCTGATCCGGCATTAATGTCGTCTGGACCGGCCCCATCGTCGGAACGCCGCCCGGAGCAAGCTCGCTCCCACAGGGGATTTTCTGTGAATACAAATTTTTGGCACAACAGAGATCACTGTGTGCGAGCTTGCTCGCGATGGGGCCAGACCAGCCACTGAAAGCCTCAAGTACAAAACCGGCTATTGAGACCGCGGTCGATCCGGCATCAACACCGCCGCATGTTCCGGCTCAGCCTCCGGTGGCGCTTCGACCGGATGCCGCGGCACCAGCGCCTGCTGTGGATAAGTCTGCGCGAAGTTCACCCACGGGCAGTTATCCACAAGCTTTTTCAAACGCTGGTTAAAGGCCCGGCTCACCGCATATTGGCCACCGGACACCGTGCGGAATTGCGCCGTCAGCACCACCCCGTTGAGGTCCATCCTGTCGACGCCAAACACATCCAGCGGTCCTTGCAGGTTGTAGCGCAGGAACGGGTCGTTGCTGATGGAGTGCCCGGCCTCGCGGATCAGTTCGATGGCCTTGTCGACGTCGGTGTCGTAGGTGAATTGCACCGAGAAAAACGCATAGGCGAATTGCCGCGACTGGTTGGTCACGGCCTTGATCTGCCCGAACGGTACCGAGTGCACGAAGCCCTTGCCGTCGCGCAGGCGCAAGGTGCGGATGGTCAGGCCTTCGACCGTGCCGGCATGCCCGGAATCCAGCACCACCCAATCACCGATGGACAGGGTGTCTTCGATGATGATGAACAGCCCGGTGATCACATCCTGCACCAGTTGCTGTGAGCCGAAACCGATTGCCAGGCCGATGACCCCGGCACCGGCCAGGAATGGCGCGACGTTGATCCCCAGGTTGGCCATGGTGGTGATCGCGCAGATCACCACCAGGATGATTTTGATCGCGTTGCGCAGCAGCGGCAGAATGGTTTTCACCCGCGTACTCGGCTGGCGTGCCGAGCGTTTGTTGGTCGGCGGTTTCAGGGCTTCCTGAATCGCCGTGTCGAGCACCACCCAGACCATCCAGGTCACCAGCAGGATCAAACCGATGTGGCTCAGGGAATCACTGATCGCCCGGCCCACGGCATTGCTCACCGCGAACTCGAACAGCGACACGCCCCAGATCCGCCCGAGGATATCGATGAACACGATGGCCATGCCGATGCGCAGCAAGGCGTGGGACAAGTTGAGAAAACGCTCCTTGTAGGCGCTGCTGCGGCGCAGGTCCGCTTCGCTACGCGCCTTGAACAGATGGTGCAGCGTGGTGCTGAGAAACACCGTGGCGATCAGCAATACCGTGGTGAACAACGCGCTGCGCAGCACCCTCTGGTTGTCCGCGCCAACGCCGATCAGGTTGATGATCGAGACCAGCACCATCAACAGGATCGGCCAATACCAGAGCCCGGAAAATATCCGCAGGGTCTCACGCAATGCCGGCTGACTTTGGCGCTGGGCCAGCGGCAGGATGCGGATCACCTGAGCGACCGGGCGGCGCGTGCGGATCACCAGCAAGCCGAAGGAAATCGATGCCGCCAAGCCAGTGAAGACTGCAATGCTGCTGGTGAGATTGCTGCCCAGTTGATGGGCGATTTGCGGACTGGTCAGGGCATCGCTCAAGGCCACCAGAAAACCGATGCCGAACAATGGCCGGGCACTCTTCTCGCGGAGAATCCGCACCGCCCGGCGCTTGTGGCCGGCATTGAACACCACCACCAGCGACAGCACCAAGGACGCGGAAAATATCCCCGCGCTTGTGGCATAAGCCAGGCACAACGCAAGCGCCCGACCGGCGGATATCGGCAAAAACTGGCTGGCATAAATCGTCAGGGGCAGGCTGGCCACCGCCGGAAGGGTATAGGGCAATACATAACCGAGCAGGGCTTGGCCGCGTTCGCGGCTGAGCAACAGGCGATGTTCGCACAGGCGTTTGGCCAACAATCGCCCCAGCAGCCAAAGAGAGGCAAACACGGCGGCCCACACGCAGGTCAGTATCAGGAGATCGCCGGTGACGCCCCAGGGCGAGCGGGCCGAAGGCTGATTGACCAACTGATCCACCTCGTCGGCCGCGCGGTCGGCACGCAAGCGCCAGGCGTCCACGAGGTTTTCGTTGAGATCGAGTTTGGCCTGGACCTCGTCGATGCTTGAACTGATGGCCCCCAGTAAGCCGCCTTGCACCAGCGGTTCGGGGTGAGCTGGCGGCGTCGCAGCGGTCGCGGCGGCCGGCAGCCCCGGTATCGCGGCGGCTTCCAGTTGCTCGCTGCCCACAAACAGCAACGCCCCCAGGAGTATCGCGGTCTTGAGCCTGATCAAAACACCCGCTCCTTTGGCTGTGTCGGTAAGGAACTGATCGAAAAATGCCGGGCAAGTTCGGGCATTGCTAGTGGATAGCAGGACAGCGACGCCATTTGTGGCGAGGGGGCTCGCCCCCGTTGGGGTGCGAAGCGCCCCCAAAACCTACCGTTCGGATTCATCTGACACACCGCATTCCAGGGATTTACGACTGCTGCGCAGCCGAGCGGGGCGATGCGGCGATCCGACGAGCCCCCTCGCCACAAGTATGCACCCGCCTTCGCGATATTTGATCTGTACGCAAATATCAAATGCTCGTCCCTGTATTTTTCCGCACAACCTCAACCCCGACACTGCGCTCCATCGAATCATCTTCCGGAGTTGTAGCCATGCCCATTGCCTTGCTCGCGCTGACCCTCAGCGCCTTTGCCATCGGGACGACCGAGTTCGTCATCGTTGGCCTGTTACCCACCATTGGCGCCGACCTCGGTGTCAGTCTGCCATCCGCCGGCCTGCTGGTCAGCCTGTATGCCCTTGGCGTTGCCGTCGGCGCCCCGGTGCTGACCGCCCTCACCGGCAAGGTTCCGCGCAAGTTACTGCTGTTGTCGTTGATGGTGCTGTTCACCCTCGGCAACCTGCTGGCATGGCAAGCGCCGGGCTACGAGTCGCTGATCCTCGCCCGGATCGTCACCGGCCTGGCCCACGGGGTGTTTTTCTCGATCGGTTCGACCATCGCCACCAGTCTAGTGCCGAAGGAAAAAGCCGCCAGCGCGATTGCCATCATGTTCACCGGCCTGACCGTAGCACTGGTCACTGGCGTGCCACTGGGAACCTTCATTGGCCAGCATTTCGGCTGGCGTGAAACCTTCCTCGCCGTTTCGATACTGGGCGTCATCGCCTTCATCGGCAGCCTGATCTACGTGCCGAAAAATATCCCCCACAGCAAACCCGCGTCGTTCTTGCAGCAATTGCAGGTGCTCAAGCAACCTCGCCTTTTGCTGGTGTATGCGATGACGGCCATCGGCTACGGCGGCACGTTCACCGCCTTTACTTTCCTCGCGCCAATACTTCAGGACCTCTCCGGCTTCAGCGCCAGCGCCGTCAGCCTGGTGTTGCTGGTCTACGGTATCTCCGTGGCCGTCGGCAATATCTGGGGCGGCAAACTGGCGGACAAACGCGGCCCGATCAGTGCCCTGAAAATCATTTTTGCCCTGCTCGCCGCCGTGTTGTTCGCGCTGACCTTCACGGCCGGCAATCCCTGGCTGGCGCTGGCCACCGTTCTGGTCTGGGGCGCCGTGGCATTCGGCAACGTGCCGGGATTGCAGGTGTACGTGGTGCGCCAGGCCGAACATCACACACCCCATGCCGTGGACGTGGCATCCGGCCTGAACATCGCCGCGTTCAACCTCGGCATTGCCGGTGGCGCCTGGGGCGGTGGCCTGATCGTCGCCCACATGGGGTTGATCCACACCGCGTGGATCGGCGGCCTGGTGGTGCTGGTGGCGCTGGCATTGACGGCGTGGAGCGGACGTCTTGATCGCCTTGGCCCGGCCTATGCCGAGCCGGCCGACGGTTCTGCCCGCATCATCACGGGCCACTGATAAACCCTGTGGGAGCGAGCTTGCTCGCGATGGCGGAGTGTCAGTCGACATCATAGGCGTCCGACACACCGCCATCGCGAGCAGGCTCGCTCCCACATTGAATCTGTTGTGATCTGATAACTGTGTACCGTCCGTAGCCCCATCGAAACTTTCGCCGCCGCCCCAGAGTCATCCCAAAATACGAGCCGTCAGGCGGGAGGCGACATGACAGCGAATCACACCGATGTTCCCGCACACGCAAATGCAAACGACATGCGGGTACCGGGTCCGTCCGTGACTTGTCGCTTCAAGGTGCTGACGGTCAACACCCATAAAGGTTTCACCGCGCTCAACCGGCGTTTCATCCTGCCGGAACTGCGTGAAGCGGTGCGTAGCGTGTCTGCCGATGTGGTGTTTTTGCAGGAAGTCCACGGCACCCACGAGCACCACCCCAAGCGCTACACCAACTGGCCGGCGATGCCGCAATACGAGTTCCTCGCCGACACCCTGTGGCCGCAGTTCGCCTATGGCCGCAATGCGGTGTATCCGGCAGGTGATCACGGCAACGCGCTGTTGTCGAAATTCCAGATCATCCGCCACGCCAACCTCGACGTGTCCATCAGCGGTCACGAGAACCGCGGGATCCTGCATTGTGTGTTGCGCCTGCCCGGCGACGTCCAGGAAGTGCATGCCATTTGCGTGCACCTGGGATTGCGCGAAAGTCACCGCACGGCGCAACTGAAGCTGCTCGCCCAGCATCTGGACGCCCTGCCCGCCGATGCCCCGGTGATCGTCGCCGGGGACTTCAACGACTGGCGTCAGCGCGCCGACGCGTTGCTCAAACCCTGCGGTTTGCGCGAAGCCTTCGCCGCGCACCACGGCAAACCGGCGCGCAGTTTCCCCGCGCGCCTGCCGGCACTGCGCCTGGACCGCATCTACCTGCGCAATCTCAAGGCCAGCCATCCGCAAGTGCTGACCACCCGTCCCTGGTCGCACCTTTCCGACCACGTCCCACTGTCGGTGGAGATCGAGTTATGAGCAGCCAGCCGATGGAAAAAACCACGCTGGATCACATCCCCGCTCCGCCGATCCGTGAGCCGACAGCGGTCGACGTTGAATACGGCTGGCAAGGCAACAATCGCGTCGAGTTGCTGGAAAACGGCGAAGCGTATTTTCCCCGGGTATTTGACGCCCTTCGCCAGGCGCAAAGTGAAATCCTGCTGGAAACCTTCATTCTGTTCGAGGACAAGGTTGGCAATGAACTGCAACAAATCCTGATCGAAGCCGCTCAACGCGGCGTGCGCACCACCGTCAGCCTCGACGGCTTTGGCTGTGGCGAACTGAGCACCGGGTTCCTCACCGCCCTGACCGCGGCCGGCGTGCACCTGCAAATGTTCGATCCGGCACCCAAACGCCTGGGCATCCGCACCAACTGGTTCCGGCGCCTGCACCGCAAGATAGTGGTGGTGGATGGCAGCATTGCCTTCATCGGCGGGATCAACTTTTCTGCCGATCACCTTGCCGACTTCGGCCCCGAGGCCAAGCAGGACTATTCCGTGGAGGTGCAAGGCCCGGCGGTGGCCGACATCCATCACTTCGCTCTGCTGCAATGCGGTCGCCCGACGCACGCCAAATACTGGTGGCAACGCCGTCGGCAGCGACGCTCGGAACTGGCCTTCAGCGATCACGATGGCCAGGTGCGTCTGGTGTACCGCGACAACGGCGAACACCCGAGCGACATTGAAGAGGTTTACCGCCAGGTGTTGCGCCAGGCCAAGCGTCGGGTGGTGATCGCCAATGCCTACTTCTTTCCCGGCTTGCGCCTGCTGCGCGATATCCGCAACGCGGCCCGCCGGGGTGTGGATGTGCGGCTGATCCTGCAAGGGCAACCGGACATGCTGGTGGCCAAACTCGCCGCGCGCATGACCTACGATTACCTGCTCCGGTCCGGAGTGAAGATCTACGAATATTGCGACCGCCCGCTACACGGCAAGGTCGCATTGGTGGATGAAGACTGGAGCACCGTCGGCTCCAGCAACCTCGACCCGTTGAGCCTGTCGATGAATCTGGAAGCCAACGTGCTGATCCGCGACCGTGGCTTCAATCGAATTCTGTTCGATCGCCTGGAAGACCTCAGCGATAACCATTGCAAGGCCATGTCTCACGACATCCCGCCGCGCGGGCGTGTCTGGCACATGACCATAGGTTTTCTGGTGTTTCACTTCCTGCGGCATTTCCCGGCTTGGGCCGGTTGGTTGCCGGCGCACAAGCCTCGCCTGAAACCCATCCCCCCTCCGACCGGGAGCGCTGACCATGAACCGCGCTGAGCCTCACATGGCAACTGACGCCAAAAGCCCGGGCAAGTCGCACTGGAGCCGCTGGAAACGACCGCTGACGATGCTGTTTTTCCTGATGCTGATCGTGTTGTTCACGATGCTCGCCCAGCGCCTCGAGTGGAACGAAGTGTTCGATAACCTGGCCGATTTCAAGGTGCGCACGCTGATCATTGCGTCGGGGCTGACCCTGGTGAGCTTTCTGGTATACGCCTGCTTCGACCTGATCGGCCGCACCTACATACGCCAGAACCTGACCTGGAAACAGATTCTGCCCGTGGGGATCATCAGCTACGCCTTCAACCTGAACCTGAGCGCCTGGGTCGGCGGCATCGCCATGCGCTACCGATTGTATTCGCGGCTCGGGGTCAGCAAGAGCAACATCGCGAAGATCCTTGGCCTGAGCCTGGCGACCAACTGGTTCGGCTACATGGTCATTGCCGGCGCCGTGTTCAGCAGCGGGCTGGTGCGCATGCCGCCGGGCTGGAAGCTCAGCAGCAGTGCGCTGCAAGGCGTGGGAGTCTTGTTGTTGCTGTTGAGCGCCGGCTACCTGGTGGCGTGCCAGTTTGCCAAACGTCGGGAGTGGGCGATTCGCGGCATCGAAATCGACCTTCCGTCCTTGCGCATGGCAGTGCTGCAACTGACCCTCGGTGCGCTGAACTGGTCGCTGATGGCGGCGGTGATCTTCACCTTGCTGCCGAGCAAACTGGACTATCCACTGGTGCTGGGCGTGCTGTTGATCAGCGCCATCGCCGGGGTCATCACCCACATCCCGGCCGGGCTCGGCGTGCTCGAGGCGGTGTTCGTGGCGCTGCTGCAGCATGAAGTGTCGCGGGGCAGCCTGGTGGCTGGGCTGCTGGCCTATCGGGCGATTTATTTCATCCTGCCATTGTTGATTACCCTGGTGATGTACCTGTTGGTGGAGGCCAAGGCCAAGTCGTTGCGAATCTCAAGGAAACCCAAGTGATCTGTGGTGTCTGCTAGTCCGCCATCGCGGGCTTGCCCGCGAAGGCGTCCGCATGCACACCGCAAATCACTGGGATTGAATAATGCTCAACCGCTCCCCGACCACCATCTCGGTAATCCAGTCGACAAGGATCGAGGTATAGGCCTGCTGGGAAACCGGGTCGCTCAAGGCGTGGTCGGCACCGTCGATGATGCGGTGAGTCATTGAGTGCGTCTGCTGGCAGGCCGCCCGGTAGCTCATGATCGTCGCGTGGGGCACGTAGTCGTCGGTCTCGGACTGCACCAGCAGGACATCTCCGCGAAATTGCGAGCAGGCATGCAAGGCCCGGTTGCTGTCGGCACGCACCAGGGTGCCTCGGTAATCACGCAGATCCAGCTTGTCCAGGTCGCGTTTCGGCGTGTGCCATTGTTCGTCGCGGTACAGCGCCGGCACCCGCAGCGCCAGCCAGCGCACCGGCCGCAGCGAAGTCAGAATCGAGGCCAGATAACCTCCATAACTGGTGCCCACCACGGCAATAGCCGAGGTATCGAGGGCCGGGTGCGCGAGCAAGCGGTCATAGGCTGCCAGCAGGTCGCGCAGATTGTCCTCCCGGGTCACCCGGGACAATGGAATGCCGGTGCCGCCGGTGTGCCCGCGCAGGTCGAAGGTCAGGCATACACAACCCAAACCGGCGATGCCTTTGGCGCGTTCCAGGTCCCGCTCCTGACTGCCGCCCCAACCGTGTACGAAGAGTACGCCGGGCACTTTCGATTTGGGGCTCAGAAAAGTCCCGCTCATCTGTTCGTTATCGATGTCGATCTGAATGGATTCGCTTCTAGCCGTCATAGGATTTAACCGTTACGTACTTGAGAAGAAAGTCACTGCTTTGCGCCGGCCCGCGATACACCTCGATGGCATCTGCCGGCAGCGGCTGATCGATGTAGGTTTCCACCGAAGACACACGAATCGCGCGCATCCCCGGATGGTTGACGAAACTCTGCAAAGCCGCCACCTCGGCACTGCTCGCACCGCCCATGCGCCAGGATTGTTCGAGCACGCCGCTGCGCTGTTTGCCGTCGCTATCGATGCCCTGAGCGATGTCGTAGTTGCGCCGTGACGCATAGAAACGCGGATAGGCTTCATCCGCGGCGCTGTCGAACACCTGCGCCTGCTTGATAGCCATCCGCACGTCATCGGCCAGGTCCAGCTTCAGTAAATCGTCGTAACTGCCCTGCACCACCAACAGGTTCGAGCCGCCATACACCTCCTCGCCCTCTGCGTCCTTGGTCAAGTATTGATCACCGCAGTAACTCAGCACCTTGTCGCCGATGAAACTCTGGCCGACGCTATGGGTAATCACCTGATCAAGGTCCTGTTCCAGCACCACGCCTTCGCTGAAGGTCGCGTCAGCTTCGGGTCTGGCCAGAATTTCGTCGAACTCGTCGAGGCTTTGGATCACTTCCTGACCACGTCCGGCGCAAGCGTGTATCGGCTTCAGGCGGATCGGTCCGGTGTACAACAGATGTTCCGCCGCCGGGCGAGCATCCTCCAGGCAGAACACGCTGAGACCGTCGAGTACGACGCTGCGTACCCGCTGGGAAAACAAAGGAGCCCAGCCTGGCGGCGCATGGGCATGGTGATTGAGCAGCCCATGACTGATGGCTTTGGTGCAGATGAAATCATGGTCGACATAACCACCCCACAAATCCTCCGGTCCCTTGACCCCCAGCTGCCGGGCAGCCTGAGCGCCCACCAGCGTCTGGGTCGGCAACAGGTAGAGGTCCCGACCGTTGTGCAATTGCGCATCGTAACTACCGCCGTACTTGAGTCCCATTATCTGCGCCAGCCAGCGCGCCAGCGCACGGTTGGTCTCGACTTCGTGCAGCGGCGCGTCGGCGCGTACCGAATGGGCAACCACCAGTTTCTTGCGGTTTGTTGGGGTCATGCATCCCCCTTCAATCGACGCTTGATGAATGTAGTTGAAGGGGTGCAGGGATCAGGCCAAGGCACAGTGCAGGGAAACGGTTTTCAAATCAGCCGGTTGGTTAAAACATGATGGCATGAGGCCTGTTTTATTCTGCACGATGCACTTTGATATACCGGCATTTTGCACGACTCCAGCCCACACACCCGACCCTGTGGGAGCAAGCTTGCTCGCGATAGCGGTGTTCCAGACACATCAATGTTGAATGTCATGCCCTCATCGCGAGCAAGCTCGCTCCCACAGGAGATCGGGGGTGATGCGACTACCGTGCAACCGATCCAGGGCTCACCCCAAACCGCATCCGATAATCACTCGGCGCCAGCCCGGTGATTTTCTTGAATGTCGCGCGAAACGCGCCGGGGTCCTGATAACCCACCGTCCAGGCAATATGGTCGATGGTACCGTTGGTGAATTCGAGCAGTTCCCGGGCCTTGCCGACTCGCAGATGCTGACAGTATTCGGTGGGTTTGAGCCCGGTGGCCGAGCGGAAGCGTCGCAGGAAGGTGCGCTCCTCCAGCCCTGCCTTTTCGGCCATCGCCGCCAGCGATACATCGGTCGCCCCGGTGCTTTGCAACCAGTGTTGCACCTTGAGGATCGCCGCATCGCCATGACTGAGAATCGGCGCAAAATTGCTGCCGCACTCGCTGGCGCTGTCGCTGTGTTCCACCACCAGAAAACGCGCGGTACCGGTGGCGATGCTCGGTCCCAGCAGCCGGTTGACCAGGCGCAAACCCAGTTCAGACCACGCCATCAGTCCGGCGGTGGTGATCAGGTCGCCGTCATCGACAATCGGCGTATCGGCCTTGAGCTGGATCGCCGGATAACGTTCGGCAAAGGTCTTGGCCGAGGTCCAGTGGGTGGTGGCGCTGCGACCGTCGAGCAGACCGCTTTCAGCCAACAGGATCGAGCCCACGCAAACCCCGCCCAGTGTCGCGCCGCTGGCATGTTGCTCGCGCAACCAGCGAATCAAGCCCCGTGGCGCCTGGCCCTCGGAAAAACCGGCAATCGATGGCGGGATCAACACGGCCACCAAGGCACGCTGCGGGCCGGGAAGGCTGTCGAAGACCCGGACTGGCGGCTGATCACCCTCGACCTGCCAATGGCTGACCCGCAGCAGGGGCAACTGTGCAGACTGATGTTCAGCAGCGATCCGGTTCGCCACCCCGAACAGGTCCGTCAAGCCATGCACCGCCGCCATCTGTGCGCCGGGATAGATCAGCACACCGAGTTCGGCGATTGCCCTTTCTGCGTCCATTGTCAGTTTTCCCCCTCTTATTGTCGGTGCGGCCAATCCCCGGACCGCCTGCCAGCGCCAATACTTCATTCCACACCAAACACACTTCGAGGAAACAGTCATGGCCAAGCAAGCGCTCATCGTAGTCGATATCCAGAACGACTACTTCCCCCAAGGCAAGTGGCCACTGGTCGGCGCCGATGCCGCCGCCGACAACGCCGTCCGCCTGATCAAGGCCTTCCGTGATGCCGGTGATCCGGTGGTGCACATCCGCCACGAATTCACCTCCGCAGAGGCGCCGTTCTTCACCCCGAACTCCGAAGGCGCGAAGCTGCACCCCAAAGTGATCAACCGCGCTGACGAACCGGTGGTGCTCAAGCACTTCGTCAACTCGTTCCGCGAAACCGAGCTGAAATCGATCCTCGACGAGCAAGGCATCAAGGAACTGGTGATCGTGGGCAGCATGAGCCACATGTGCGTCGACGGCATCACCCGTGCGGCGGCGGACTTCGGCTACACGGTGACCGTGATCCACGACGCCTGCGCCACCCGTGACCTGGAATTCAATGGCGTGTCGGTCCCGGCGGCCCAGGTTCATGCGGCGTTCATGGCGGCCCTGGCGTTTGCCTATGCCAGCGTGGTGTCGGCCGACGAGTTCCTCGCGGCCTGAGTCTGCACCAAATTTCACCGCCCATAAAAAACCCGCACTTCAGACCGAAGTGCGGGTTTTGTTTTGTCAGCTTGCTGCTTGTAGCTTTAGGCTTGCAGCCGCTTTAGAACGGAATATCGTCATCAAAGCTGTCGAAATCCGGAGCCGGTTGCGGTGCGGCCTGTTGAGGGGCCGGACGCTGTGGCTGCTGTTGCGGAGCAGGACGTGGAGCCTGCTGGCGCGGAGCGGATTGCTGGTAGTTGTTACCGCCGCCCTGGCCCTGCTGGTCGCCCTGTGGACGGCCGCCCAGCAGTTGCATGGTGCCTTGCATGTCGACCACGATTTCGGTGGTGTAACGCTTGATACCGTCTTTTTCCCACTCGCGGGTCTGCAGCTTGCCTTCGATGTATACCTGCGAACCTTTACGCAGGTACTCGCCGGCGATTTCTGCAACCTTGCCGAACATCGATACACGGTGCCATTCGGTCTTTTCGACTTTCTGACCGGTTTGCTTGTCGGTCCACTGTTCGCTGGTCGCCAGACTCAGGTTGGTCACGGCGTTACCGTTAGGCAAGTAGCGAACTTCGGGATCCTGGCCGCAAGTGCCGACCAATATGACTTTGTTAACCCCACGGGCCATAACGTTCTCCTAGGCTACGCACGCTGCCCCGACCGGGTTGTTCACCAGGCGCTCAAGGGTGGTGCGATCCAATAGTTCGGTGTCCAGTTTGATGTAAATCGCCGCCTCTTCCGCGACGATGACTGCATCTGTTACCCCTACGACCGCCTTCAGGCGCTCGACCAGACCCGCTTCGCGGATCGCCTCGGGCGACAACGGCAAGCGCAGGCTTGTGACGTAGGGAGGTTCGCGCATGGTAACAGCAAAGGCCAGCCAGAGGGCAGCGAGAGCGGCGCATCCGAGGAACACAACCGACAGACCGCCATGCTGGAACAGCCAGCCACCGAGGATTCCCCCCAGTGCCGAGCCGAGGAACTGGCTGGTGGAATAAACCCCCATCGCCGTGCCCTTGCCGCCTGCCGGTGAAACCTTGCTGATCAGCGACGGCAATGAAGCCTCCAGCAGATTGAACGCGGTGAAGAACACCACCGTACCGATCACCAGAGACCGCAAGCTGTCGCCGAACTGCCAGAAGAATAGCTCAGTGAGCATCAACGTCACGACGGCGCCGAGTAAAACTCGTTTCATTTTGCGTTTCTTCTCGCCGTAGATAATGAACGGGATCATGGCGAAGAAAGAAATCAGCAGCGCCGTCAGGTACACCCACCAGTGCTGCTCTTTGGGCAGCCCGGCTTTCTCGACCAGCGCCAGGGGCAAGGCGACGAAGCTGGACATCAACATCGCGTGCAAGACAAAAATGCCCAGGTCCAGGCGCAGCAGGTCCGGATGCTTGAGCGTCGGCATCAATGCCTGGCGCGCGACTCCGGACTCACGGTGCTGCAACGGGCCGGTGGAGCGCGGCACCATGAACATCACGATCACGATGCCGAACAGCGCCATGCCGCCGGTGGCCAGGAACAACCCGGACAACCCGAACGCGCGGGTCAGCAGTGGGCCGACGACCATGGCCACCGCAAACGACAGGCCGATGGTCATGCCGATCATGGCCATGGCCTTGGTCCTGTGCTGCTCGCGGGTCAGGTCGGACAGCAAGGCCATGACCGCAGCGGAAATCGCCCCGGCACCCTGCAAGATTCGCCCGGCGATCACGCCCCAGATCGAATCGGCATTGGCGGCCAGCAGGCTGCCGAGGGCAAAGACGATCAAGCCCAGGTAAATCACCGGGCGACGGCCGATGCGGTCGGAAATGAAACCGAACGGAATCTGGAAGACCGCCTGGGTCAGGCCATAAGCGCCAATCGCCAGGCCGATCAGGGCCGGAGTGGCACCGGCCAGATCCATCCCATAGGTCGCCAGTACCGGCAACACCATGAACATGCCAAGCATACGGAAGGCGAACACCAGGGCCAGACCGCTTGCCGCGCGGGTCTCGCTACCACTCATGCGCTCGCTGTGGGGATCGTGCATGGAAAAACCTCATGTGAACCGGCGGCGATTCTACCAGTCCCATCGATTGGCGGGGTATATCGCGACGCTTTGACGCGCATTGCTGACACACTCTTCATGTAAGACAGTAACCCTCTCGTTTGATAGTGTGCATCCATCCAGTATTTGGCCGTATACTCCTACGTTTTCGACGCCCGCCGAGCGAGGCCACCTTGGACAAGATCCTGATTCGTGGGGCTCGAACCCACAACCTGAAGAACATCGACCTGACCCTGCCACGGGACAAGCTGATCGTCATCACCGGCCTGTCCGGCTCCGGCAAGTCGTCCCTGGCGTTCGACACCCTGTACGCCGAGGGCCAGCGCCGCTACGTCGAATCGCTGTCGGCTTATGCCCGGCAGTTCCTGTCGATGATGGAAAAGCCTGACGTCGACACCATCGAAGGCCTGTCGCCGGCGATCTCCATCGAACAGAAGTCGACCTCGCACAACCCGCGTTCGACGGTCGGCACCATTACCGAAATCTACGATTACCTGCGCCTGCTGTATGCACGCGTGGGTATTCCCCGTTGCCCGGACCACGACATTCCGCTGGAAGCGCAGACCGTCAGCCAGATGGTCGACCTGGTCCTCGCCGAACCGGAGGGCAGCAAGCTGATGCTGTTGGCCCCGGTCATCCGCGAGCGCAAAGGCGAGCACCTGTCGGTTTTCGAAGAACTGCGCGCCCAAGGGTTCGTCCGTGCCCGGATCAACGGAAAGCTCTATGAGCTGGACGAAGCCCCCAAGCTCGACAAGCAGAAAAAACACACCATTGATGTCGTGGTCGACCGTTTCAAGGTTCGCGCCGACCTGCAACAACGCCTGGCCGAATCCTTCGAAACCGCGCTGAAACTGGCGGACGGCATCGCCCTTGTAGCGCCGATGGACGACGAGCCGGGCGAGGAGATGATCTTCTCCGCACGCTTCGCCTGCCCGATCTGCGGCCATGCGATCAGTGAGCTGGAACCCAAGCTGTTCTCCTTCAACAACCCGGCCGGCGCCTGCCCGACCTGTGATGGTCTGGGGGTAAAGCAGTTCTTCGACATCAAGCGCCTGGTCAACGGCGAACTGACCCTGGCCGAAGGGGCGATTCGTGGCTGGGACCGGCGTAACGTCTATTACTTCCAGATGCTCGGATCACTGGCCGCGCACTACAAGTTCAGCCTGGAAGTACCGTTCAACGAACTGCCCGCCGACCAGCAGAAATTCATCCTGCATGGCAGCGGTTCGCAAAACGTCGATTTCAAATACCTGAACGACCGCGGCGACATCGTCAAACGCTCGCACCCGTTCGAAGGCATCGTGCCGAACCTGGAGCGCCGTTACCGCGAAACCGAATCGGCATCGGTGCGCGAGGAGCTGGCCAAATTCCTCAGCACCCAGTCGTGCCCGGATTGCCGTGGCACCCGTCTGCGGCGTGAAGCGCGGCACGTCTGGGTCGGCGAGAAAACCCTGCCGGCGGTGACCAACCTGCCGATCGGCGATGCGTCCGAATATTTTGGCGGGCTCAAGCTCACCGGTCGGCGTGGCGAAATTGCCGACAAGATCCTCAAGGAAATCCGCGAACGCCTGCAGTTCCTGGTCAACGTCGGCCTCGACTATCTGTCGCTGGACCGCAGTGCCGACACCTTGTCCGGTGGCGAGGCCCAGCGCATTCGCCTGGCCAGCCAGATTGGCGCCGGCCTGGTGGGCGTCCTGTACATCCTTGACGAACCTTCCATCGGCCTCCATCAGCGCGATAACGACCGGCTGCTGGGCACCCTCAAGCATCTGCGCGATATCGGCAACACGGTGATCGTGGTCGAGCACGACGAAGACGCGATCCGCCTGGCCGACTACGTGGTGGACATCGGCCCGGGCGCCGGCGTGCACGGCGGGCATATCGTCGCCGAAGGCACACCGGCCGAGGTCATGGCGCATCCGGACTCGCTGACAGGCAAATACCTGTCGGGCCGGGTGAAAATCGAAGTCCCGGCCAAACGTACGCCGCGCAACAAGAAGCTGACGCTGGCGCTCAAGGGCGCGCGTGGCAACAACCTGCGCAATGTCGACCTGGAGATTCCGATCGGCCTGCTGACCTGTGTCACCGGCGTATCCGGTTCGGGTAAATCGACGCTGATCAACAACACGCTGTTCCCGTTGAGCGCCACCGCGCTGAATGGCGCAACGACGCTTGAGGCGGCCGCCCACGACAGCATCAAGGGCCTGGAGCACCTGGACAAGGTCGTCGACATCGACCAGAGCCCAATCGGCCGTACGCCACGCTCCAACCCGGCGACCTATACCGGACTGTTCACGCCGATCCGCGAGTTGTTCGCCGGCGTGCCGGAGTCCCGCTCCCGGGGCTATGGCCCGGGGCGCTTCTCCTTCAACGTCAAGGGCGGGCGTTGCGAAGCCTGCCAGGGCGACGGCCTGATCAAGGTCGAGATGCACTTCCTGCCGGACATCTACGTGCCATGCGACGTGTGCAAGAGCAAGCGCTACAACCGTGAAACCCTAGAGATCAAGTACAAGGGCAAGAGCATCCACGAAACCCTCGAGATGACCATCGAGGAAGCGCGGGTGTTCTTCGATGCGGTGCCGGCCCTGGCGCGCAAGCTGCAAACGTTGATGGACGTCGGCCTGTCGTACATCAAGCTGGGACAATCGGCGACCACGCTCTCCGGAGGTGAAGCCCAGCGGGTGAAACTGTCCCGCGAATTGTCCAAGCGTGATACCGGCAAGACCCTGTACATCCTCGATGAACCGACCACCGGGCTGCACTTCGCGGATATCCAGCAGCTGCTGGACGTGCTGCATCGCCTGCGCGACCACGGCAACACCGTGGTGGTCATCGAGCACAACCTGGACGTGATCAAGACCGCCGACTGGCTGGTGGACCTCGGTCCGGAAGGTGGTTCCAAGGGCGGTCAGATCATCGCCGTCGGTACACCGGAGGAAGTGTCAGAGATGAAGCAGTCTCACACCGGCTACTACCTCAAACCGCTGCTGGAGCGTGACCGGGCTTAACCGGACGCCATGAAAAAGCCCCTGTCACTTCATCGGTGGCAGGGGCTTTTTTGTATTCGCTGAATCAGGCGTGGGATTGCAGGTAGTTCTCAAGCCCGATCAACTTGATCAGACCCAGCTGCTTTTCGAGCCAGTAAGTGTGATCTTCTTCGGTGTCATGCAATTGAACCCGCAGCATTTCGCGGCTGACGTAGTCCTTGTGCTGCTCGCAGAGCTTGATGCCCTTGCACAGCGCAGCCCGCACCTTGTATTCCAGGCGCAAATCCGCCTCGAGCATCTCGGTCACCGTGGTGCCGACATCGAGATCGTCCGGACGCATGCGCGGAGTACCTTCGAGCATCAGGATCCGGCGCATCAGGGCATCAGCGTGCCCTGCTTCCTCTTCCATCTCGTGGTTGATTCGTTCGTAGAGCTTGGTGAAACCCCAGTCCTCATACATCCGCGAATGGACGAAATATTGATCACGCGCGGCCAGTTCGCCGGTCAGCAACGTGTTGAGGTAATCGATCACATCTGGGTGGCCTTGCATCGCCCTACATCTCCCTGCTTGAAAGTTGTAGTTTGAACCAACATGCCCTTATCGTCACTCGCAAGACGCAATAAAAGCGAAGATATTCTGAGAAAACCAGCTGAAATAACGCAAAAACCGCCCAAACAAGGGCGGTTCTGCTTCTCATTTAGACTTCGTTAAGCTGTACGTTGAGCAGCTTTGCGATTGCTTCTCCATACGCCGGGTCAGCCTTGTAGAAATGTTGCAGCTGGCGATCAACCACATCACTCGTCACCCCCGCCATCGCACCGGCGATGTTGCTAACCAGCAGCGATTTCTGCTGTTCAGACATCAAGCGGAACAACGCGCCGGCGTGACTGTAGTAATCAGTGTCTTCGCGGTGGTCGTAACGATCGGCGGCACCACTGAGCGTCAACGCGGGCTCTGCGTAACGAGGTGCCTGCTTCGGCGACTCGACATAGCTGTTCGGCTCGTAGTTCGGCGCCGCACCGCCATTGCTGCCAAAGGCCATCGAGCCATCGCGCTGATAGGTGTTGACCGGACTGCGCGGAGCGTTGACTGGCAACTGTTGGTGGTTGGTGCCGACACGGTAGCGGTGAGCGTCCGCGTAGGCGAACACCCGCCCTTGCAGCATGCGGTCCGGCGACAGACCAACGCCTGGCACCATATTGCTGGGACCGAACGCCGCCTGTTCGACTTCCGCGAAGTAGTTCTGCGGATTGCGATTGAGCTCCAGCTCTCCGACTTCAATCAGTGGAAACTCTTTTTGCGACCAGGTTTTGGTCACATCAAACGGGTTCTCGTAGTGCGCCGCCGCCTGAGCCTCGCTCATGATCTGAATGCACACGCGCCACTTCGGGAAATCACCCTGTTCGATGGCATTGAACAAGTCGCGCTGGGCGTAATCCGGATCAGTACCCGCCAGGCGCGCAGCCTCGGCAGGAGCAAGGTTCTTGATCCCCTGTTGGGTCTTGTAGTGCCACTTCACCCAGTGGCGCTCGCCTTGAGCGTTGATGAGGCTGTACGTGTGGCTGCCGAAGCCGTGCATGTGACGGTATCCGTCAGGGATACCCCGGTCGGAGAACAGGATGGTGACCTGGTGCAGCGCCTCGGGCGAATGCGACCAGAAGTCCCACATCGCCTGGGCACTCTTCAGGTTGCTTTGCGGCAAACGCTTCTGGGTGTGGATAAAGTCCGGAAACTTCAGTGGATCGCGAATGAAGAACACAGGCGTGTTGTTGCCGACGATGTCCCAGTTGCCTTCCTCGGTGTAGAACTTCAAGGCAAAGCCACGCGGATCACGCTCGGTATCGGCAGAACCACGCTCACCGCCCACGGTGGAAAACCGCAGGAAAGTCGGGGTTTGCTTGCCGACGGCCTCAAACAGCTTTGCGCTGGTGTATTGAGTGATATCGCGCGTCACGGTGAACGTACCGTAGGCACCCGAGCCTTTGGCGTGCACACGGCGCTCAGGGATGTTTTCACGGTTGAAGTGGGCAAGCTTCTCGATCAGATGAAAGTCGTCGAGCAGCAACGGGCCGCGAGGGCCGGCGGAACGGGAATTCTGGTTATCGGCAACAGGAGCGCCACTGGCCGTGGTAAGCGTTTTGTTTTGGCTCATGAGATCTTCCTTCTTCTGTCGGTCTTGAACTGCCGGCTATCGGCTGAGAAGGAGTATTGATCATCAATGTTACACCTACAAATTCATTAACTTGCAGGCATCGATAGTTAAAAACTAATGATCATCCCCCATCACATGATGACGATGTGGGCGAAGGGGATACTTGTACAAACGGCGCGTTTCTTACAGGCACAAAAAACCGGGCACTAGCAGGCTGTGTGAAAACCTAG